>NZ_JAQOSO010000045.1 GCF_030068505.1 Roseofilum capinflatum BLCC-M114 | reverse complement strand
CGCACGGTTTTGAAGCAGAGGGCAAGAAGGCGACTTCTTGCTCGACTGTAACGGGAATAGGGAATGGGTAATAGGAAAATGGGGGAATGGGGGAATGAAGCAATCGCACAATCCCCAAATCTTAGCGTTTTGGCTCTCGCGGACATGAAAGCGAAGCTTGGGACTTGATATCATGCAGTTTACTGGGCAATTTGAAACTCATATTACCGTTAGCGTCAAGGACTGGGAAGAGGTGGAAAAACTCCGCCAATGGAGCGCCCAGAAGGGTCTCAAGTGTCTGCATATCCTTTTAGACCGAGGGGTTACACCATCTCAACCCATGTTAACCCGATGGGGAGAGGGCAGTTTGACCGGTGAACTGGATCGGGTCAAAGAGCTGTGTTAGGTGTTACAAGCAGAGGGGTTTTCTGTTGTCCGGATTAAAATGGAGGTTGCAGCCGATCATCCCGGTGTTCCCCAGGGGACGGCGGACGAACTTGATTATACTGGCGATCGCTATTTTGAACATCACATTAAAGTATTGCTGCCTCCCCTAGCGGCTCTGAGTCTTTTGAGAGAAAGGGTTAAACCCCATGCAGCTCATCTTTCCCGAAATGCATTGAAGAGGCGATCGGATCATTATCAGGAGCGATTTGTGACTCAGCGCTGTTGGGGTGTGGGTCGTCGAGAGGCACAGGAACACCTAGAGCAATTGTTGGCGGCGATCGCCGATTTAAACACCCCTATCCTCGAAATTGAACGGGAATTTGTCGTCTACGACAGCAATTTTGAACTCGATCGCGATTGGATTCACTCAATGTTGTAACCCTTTTGGAGATCCCATGAACAGTTATCCGAACACCTATCCCCCAAACACAGAAACCGATCCCAATCTTAAACAACCCAAGGTGTTCGATCCGGCCTTGGTACAGTTTCGGAATGCGTTCCGTTTAGGCGACCCCATTTTTGCCGATCCAGACCTTAAAAACCAGTGGTTCCAAGCCCGTCGAGAAGTGATGAATCATCTGTTAGTTTGGATTAGCCGTTCTTCTTGGAATCAACATTTAGTGCTGCGGGGTAGCCTTTTGCTCAAAGCCTGGCTAGGAGAAGCAGCGAGGGAACCGGGCGATATGGATTTTGTATTTAGACCGGATGATATGAGTCCCGATCATCCCGTGGCTAAAAGCCTGTTTGATGACTTAATTCAAATGGTTTCAGACCATCCTGAAGTGGGGTCGGCAACCATTCAAGTTGACCAAATTCGTCGGGATGAAATTTGGACTTACGAACGGGTAGAAGGGCGACGAATTGTTTTTCCTTGGCAAGCGGAGAATTTGCCAGGAGGCACAGTACAAATGGATGTCACGTTTCGGGAAACCCTCTTAGATGAGCCGATCCAAACCTCCATCTGCTTGATTGAAGGCGATCGCTCTCTAATTTGGTCAGCTACTCCTGCACTATCCTTAGCCTGGAAGTTACTGTGGTTAGAAACCGACCTTTATCCCCAAGGTAAAGACTTGTATGATGCAGTTTTATTAGCCGAACACACTGAATTACCTTTTGATCTGCTCTATGAGGTGTTGCGATCGAGTGCAGACTGGCAAGACTTTGCCAAGCATCAACAGATTGATTGGCAAGCAGGTTTTCCCATACTCATGGAAACCTATGATTTAGATTGGCAGAATTTTATCCTAGAATATCCTTGGATCGAAGGAGAAGCAACGGATTGGCTGGCGAGGCTTTCTCAAGCTTTAGCTCCCACGTTTGCGAATGTAAGCTCAAATCCGATTCAACGGTGATGATTATTAATCATCGTAGGGTGGGCAGGAGGATAAGCAAGATCATTCAACTTCTACAAGCAGATCCTGCCCACCCTACCCGTTTGTGTGTGAACTCATTGATTCGGAGAAAGGAACCCATGATTGAGAACAAAGCGTCTACAATTACACAGACAAGCTGTCATTTTTAATTTTCAATTTTTAATCGAGATCATGAGCTTCTTATCCAAAACCTTGGGAATGGCGATCGCCTTGAGTTCCTTGAGTATAGGCGGACTTACCCTACAAACCCGCGCCCAAACCCCAAGCTTTGCCCCTACTCCCGAAGTCACTATTGTTGAGAATGGGCGTAGCTATGCTTTTGAAGCGGGGCAAGGTATTTATCGGGTGCGCTATAACTACACCGGTAAAAACTGGACTCATGCCGATGTTGCTCCCATCCGCATCAACACTAACCAGCCGATCGCCATTTTACCCATTCAGTACACCGCTAACTCCATGCAACCGGGGGCCAAAGTCGATGATTACCATGTGGGACTCTACTGGAATACCGTTACCGCTAACGAACTCTATCAACGGTTAACCGCCCTCGGTTTTTATGTCCTCGTGCCCACCATTCAAATGTATGGGGAAAATCTTGACGGGTTTCAGGCCTTAGAACACTATATCGCCGGTGTCCATAAAGGCAACCGCAATGTACAAACCCTGATTTTAACCGCCGATGCCCATGTGGTCAGCGAAGCCAACCCCTTTCCAGGGGCACAAATGCTGGTTACCGGGTTGCATCAGCGCGATCGCCAATGGGAAAATCGTATTCAAGCCAAACTGCAACCCTTCTATCAACAGCAAGGGTTACGCAACATCGGCCCCAGAGTTCGAGGTGGAAAAAGCGATCGCGAAGGTCATTCCCTCGCCTGGCATCCCCTGATTGAACGGGCTGCTGAATATAATCCCCATGTCGCCATTCTCGAAGTCGCCCAAGCCAGAGAAATCATCGCTAAAGTGGGATCTTGGCAAAGGGCAACCCAATGGGCAGCCCCCGTATTTGATGCAGTAGCCGCAGCCATGGCAGAACAAGCCTGTGTCAACGGCGCACAGTTCCTAACAATTTGTAGCGATAAATAGCAGCTATTCCCCATTCCCCATTCCCTATTCCCCATTCCCCATTCCCTATTCCCCATTC
>NZ_JAQOSO010000044.1 GCF_030068505.1 Roseofilum capinflatum BLCC-M114 | reverse complement strand
GCTAATGAATTAGCGTAGTTTCTAGCGAACGAATCGCACTATTCCCTATTCCCTATTCCCTATTCCCTATTCCCTATTCCCTAGCGCGTTCATGTCCGCGAAGCGGAAAGCGCTATATCTACGATCGCGAAGAAACGGGACTGACCTGATCGAGCCAAATTTGCAGTTGCTCCCCTTCTAAGACTTCGGTTTGTAAGAGTTCTTGGGTCATTTTTTCCATCAGGTCTTGATTGTGGGACAAAATGCTAAAGGCTTTTTCGTATCCTTGTTCGACGATTTCTTTGACTTCGCGATCGATGGTTTGGGCGGTGTCGTCGCTCATCATGCGGCGAGTATTTCCACTGCCATTGCCGAGGAAGTTACCAGAGGAGAGTTTTTGATAGGCTAGGGGGCCTAATACTTTGCTCATGCCGTAGGTGGTGACCATTTGTTCGGCGAGGTTGGTGGCTCGTTGTAGATCGTCGGAGGCTCCGGTGGATATGGTGTTGAAAATGAGTTCTTCGGCTGCTCGTCCGCCGAGTAACATGGCTATTTGGTCGCGCAGTTCCCATTCTTCCATCAGGAAGCGGTCTTCGGTGGGCAGTTTGAGGGTGTAGCCGAGGGCGGATAAGCCACGGGGAACGATGGAGATTTTGGCGACTTTGCTGCCTCCGGGCATTAAGGCTCCGACCAAAGCATGGCCGACTTCATGGTAGGCGACTCGTTTTTTCTCGCGATCGCTCAATACGCGGCTCTTTTTCTCTAGTCCGGCAATGACGCGCTCGATCGCCTCCTTAAAATCGGCTTGGGATACGGTTTCCCTGTGGTTCCGAGCAGCGAGTAGTGCAGCTTCATTCACCAGGTTGGCTAGATCTGCGCCGGCAAATCCGGGGGTTTGGGTGGCGATCGCCTTCAAATCAACATCTTCTCCGAGCTTGACTTTCTTAGCATAAATTTCTAAAATTGTCAACCGTCCCGCTAAATCCGGTCGGTCTACCAGCACTTGGCGATCGAAGCGTCCGGGGCGCAACAGGGCAGCATCCAGGGCTTCCGGGCGGTTGGTTGCCGCCAAAACAATCACCGTGGCATCCCCGACCCCAAACCCGTCCATTTCCGTCAAAAGCTGGTTTAGGGTTTGCTCCCGTTCATCATTCGAGCCACTTTGCCCCGCGCCACTACTGCGGGATTTACCGATCGCATCCAATTCATCGATGAAGATAATACAGGGGGCTTTCTTTTTCGCCTGTTCAAACAAATCCCTCACCCGTGCGGCTCCCGTGCCCACAAACAGCTCCACAAACTCCGAAGCCGAGATGCTAAAAAAGGAAACTTTGGCTTCTCCGGCGACAGCTTTGGCTAAAAGCGTTTTTCCGGTTCCTGGAGGGCCGACTAATAATACCCCTTTAGGAATTCTCGCGCCAATGGTCTTGAAGCGATCGGGACTTTTGAGAAACTCCACAATTTCCGCTAATTCAACTTTCGCTTCTTCGACTCCAGCCACATCCGCAAACGTGATTTTTCCCGCTTCTCCTTCCACATAAATCTTGGCTTTACTCTTACTAATGGCCAGAGATTGGGAATTGCCCCGATTGAGGAAAAACTGAAACGCGACGACCAAAATAATCGGCGGAATTACCCAATTCAAAAGCACAGCAAACCAGGTATTCGTTGGCGGTGGAGCCGCTTGAAACAGAACCCCATTGGCTTCCAAGCGATTAACTAATTCCGGGTCAAAGACGGGAGTGGTTGAGAGTAAGGGGCCGAGTTCTTCTGCACCATTTTCCGACTTCAGGCGATAGCGAATTTCTTTCGATCCAATTTGCACACCAGAAATCTGATTATTCTTGACTTGGGACAAAAATTCACTGTAGGGAACCGTAGGCAGTTTTGGCCGTAGAAATTGAGGGAGAATATAGTTAACGGCCAAAATCACCCCAGAGACCCCCACTAAAATCCAACCGATTTGTTGCGGTCGAGGTAATTTGGGTTTTTTCTTAATACTCATTACTCATTACTCCAGTTAAGGGTTAGGAGGTGTAGGAAAATAGAAGAGCTTCCATTCTCCTTGCACTTGGCCAAATTGGATTTGGGGGTCTAGGGGAGAATAGATATAACGATTATAAATATAACCAGCTTCTCCACTGGGTAACCAGATGGCAGTCCATCCATCTAGGGGACTGGCAAGGGTGTCGGGGGTTGTCTCTGATAGGGAAGAATTACGGGTTAAGACTTCGTTAGAGGCAACAGAAATAGCTTCGCTGTCGATATCGGGCCCAGATCGCACATTCACCCCCGATCCGACGACAACGACCTGATTCTTTTCCCAGTTTAGTCTAGGTTGGGGCGAGTCGGCCGAGGGGGGATAGGCTTGCAGCAGTTCAGATTGGACGGGGGGACAAGTCCACAGGGAGGTAAAGGGATCGATGTTAGTATCGGTAGAATTCTCTTCGATAATACATCCGAGAGCGATCGCCTTTTCCAACTCTTCCCACAGCCTGACCTCTCCCATTTTCTCCCATAATGGACTCTCTTCTGGCAGCAAGTCCATGATAAACACTCGATCTCGGTTCGCGACTGCATGACGAAAGTCCCGACGAAAGCGATCGAATTCGCTTCCCGGTTCTACCTCATCTGTGTCCAACAGGTTTAATGGACGGATTTCTGAAGGGATCTCCATCGATGCAGTAGGGGAAAGGGAAGCAGGAGTTGGAGAAGGTCGAGACACTGGGGAAGCATTGACAACCGGGCGACTGTGCCAAAATAGGGCAAAGCTGGCTCCTCCTAGAGTTGCCGTTACTAGAGTCATGAACAATAGGCTGTAAAGGTTATTCATCTTCTCCTTAAAGGCGATCGGTTCCTCTTGTCATAACTTTAAAGTAGATTGCGTTTTTTATGGAAAGCAAACCAGTTTCGAGGATGAACGATATGAGACAAACTTGGATTATCTACAAGAGTAGTGATGCAGATGCTTTGGGATGGGAAGAGCGGCAACTTTTACCATCAGGAAGTTTAACCAGTATTCTGGCTGAAGAGTGGCATTATTCCAGCAGTGTAGAAATTCCCAAAGTGGGCGATCGCGTTAGAGAGTATATGAATGTCAGCGATCCGGGTAATGGTGTAACTCACGGACGTGAGGGTGAATGGAAGGTGGTACAGGTTTGCCAATTTGCCAGCTTTGATACGGATGAACGAATTGTGATCTGTTACTGCCAGTATCAACCGATTGATGGTCAATGGGAAGAATTGCAGAGGGGTACTGCTGTTGAGGAGCTACTGGAAACCTCACACCAGAAAGTTTAATATCAATTAACAATTACAGTGCTTCGCGCTAGGCAAGAGGCAAAAGGCAAAAGGCAAAAGCTTGTATGGCTTAGATGCTTACTCATTACTCATATCAAGTCCGAATAATCAGCTACAATATGTCATTGCGAATGGAACGTGCATGTCGGCGACAGCCGAAAGTGGAATGAAGCAATCTCAGCAATATCGGGAGATTTGGCGATTGCTTCCCTCCGGTCGCAATGACAACTGTTTAGCCGGACATAATATCACTAGGGCCTCTAGCCCCCGTTTTTTCGGGCTAAATTCATGGCTCGTTCTGCTTTCTGACAGAGTTGCTCTAATTCTTGACCGTGATCTGGAAATTGGGCAGAGCCGCTACTGAGGGTAATTTTAATCGGTCTTAAACTCCTGATATCGATCTGATCCACTTGGGTGAGGATTTGCTGGATTAATCGCTCGGTTTGTCGGGGATTGATTCCGGGAACGGCTAATAAAAATTGATCGTTGCCCCATCGGGTAATTAGGGTTTCTGGGGGGACTTGTTCCCGTAAAATTTGGGCAATATTTTGCAGGACGCGATCGCCTAATCGATAGCCTCCCTGTTGATTAATCTGCCCAAAGCGATCCACATCCAATAGGATCACAGCTAGGGATTGGCGATCTTGATGGCATCTTTCGAGCTGATGTTCGAGTTGGCTCCAAGCCGGATAGCGGCGAATCACTTGGGTTAATTCATCCTCTGGATCGATCTGGGGAGACAGGTTTAAACGAGAGTGAAGCAGTTGATATCGTTCTAGACGGTTTAAGATGCGGGTGACTAATTCGGGATCGGTTGCGGTTTTATTCACATAATCATCTGCCCCCAGAGAATACAGACGATTCACGGTTTCTGGGTCGTTGTAGCTGGTTAAAAAGAGAATGGGTAAGCTATTCCAATCGGGATCGTTACGAACGGCTTCACACAACTCTAGGCCGGTGATATCGGGCATATCGATATCTAAAATCAGCAGATGGGGCTGGACTTGCTTTAGGGTTTGCCAAAAGTTATTGGGGTCTCCCAAAGGGGTAATGTCAATGCCCCAGGGAGGGAGGCAGGTGGTGAGGCGTTTGTGAATTAAGGGGTCATCGTCTACAGCAAGGACAACTAAGGGAGCGGGAAGATCCGAGTCCTGGCGATCGGGGAGATCGCCAGATCTGCCTTCCTGCTGTTGTGGTGGTACAGGGGTTTCTTGCTCAGGAGATACGATCAGGGCTTGCAGTTGTGCCAGATGCGATCGCAACTCGCTCCCCTGATGGCTATAGTCCTCGGATAGGAACATCATTTCCATTGAGCGAGCCAGTTCTGAGCCTTGGGGATAGCCAAACATCCCCAAAGATCCCACTAATTTGTGGGCTGCGCTTCTTGCATCCTCACGCATCTGTTCTGAGAGTTGCCCCTGTTCTAAGCCAGCGATCGCATCCTCTAGCAGGGCTAACCGCTCTAGGATCGGCCCCTTAAATGAGTCCCATAATTCGGCGATCGCCGCCTGAGTTTCAGCTTCTGGAGTCTCTAGTTTCTGCGGTGCGGGTTCTGGGGACACAGGAGTGACAGGAATTTCCTCCTCTGGATCTTTAGGGGGTAAGGCTTTTAGGCGATAACCCATGCCATAAATGGTTTCAATCAGTCCTTCTGCTCCCACACCTTTTAACTTGCGTCGCAGACGCTTCACATGGGCCCGCACCGTTTCTTCCCCTGGACTATCGGGAAATGCCCATAAATAATCTAAAATACTACTACTACTAAAAATTCTTTGGGGATGGCGTAAAAATAATTCTAGTAAACTATATTCCTTTGCTGAGAGAGAAAGAGGTTGTTTCTGATAGATGACCTCACAGGTTTTCGGATTTAAGGATAAGTCTCCCCAAATTAAAATCGATTGTGCATAGCTTTGCCGACGGCGCATGACTGCCCGAATGCGGGCGTTCAGCTCTTCTAGGGTGCAGGGTTTAACGACATAATCATCGGCTCCAGCATCGAGTCCCTTAACCTTATCCGTACTCTGGTGTTTCGCAGTTAATAAAATAATTGCCCCTTGGTATCCCTCTTGTCGTAAACGCCGACATAGATTCAATCCATCGAGTTTGGGGAGATCGATATCTAATAAAATTAGATCGTAGGTGAGAGCATCAGCATATTCCCAGCCCAGTTGTCCATCATCGGCAATGTCAACCACATGATGTTGGTGCGTTAAGGCTTTCTTGAGCATGGGCGCTAAAATTGGGTCATCTTCGGTGACTAAAATTCTCATGGTTATCGGTTATTCGCGGTTAGGCTCTGAAAAGAGGGGGGATGCAAAGGGGATCGTTGAGGCGATCGCCTCTCGTCTGAACCGATTACCCCATAAATTGATATTCAGAGTTTAAATCTAATTTTCACACATTCTTGCTGCGCCTACGATCCCAGCTTTGTTAATGCCCATCTACAACTGTGTTGATGCCAAGGACATTCTCATGATGAGAGACGATCGCACTGATAACCCCCAGAATAGAGAGGTTCAACCCCGCCTGATTTTAATTAGCCATCAGCCCACCAAAGCAGAGCGTTTAGAAAATCAATTGATTCAGCTTGGATATGCAGTTGAGAGCTTTGTAGATGAGGAATGGGCGATCGCCTCCAGGAAGTTACCCGATTTAATTTTAATTCAATCCGATTGCCCTTATTATTGGCAGCAGGTCGATCAACGTCTGAAGTCTGACCCGAAAACCTACTCGGTTCCATTGATAGTGTTCACCCAAGGGGAGGTAGCGCTCAATCGGGTTCAATCCTTAGCCCGACAGGGTTTGAGATTGGTTTGCTCTTCTAATTTGGCCGATCTTGTCAGTGCGATTGAAGGGCAACTCGCTGACACTCGCCTGCGGTCTCAATACAGGGAAGAGTCCGATTATATTCTACCCTCGACTGAATGTTATGTTTGGCAACAGCCGATCGCCGCTTCTGTGTCTTCAGAGCGTTTGCTCTCCGATAATTCCCTCCTCTTAGGACTCCAGGAGATTGCCCATTTTGGCAGTTGGGAATGGCAACGTCAGCAGGACAACACTCTCACTCAGGAAATTTTAGGCTCTCAGGAGAGTTATCGCATTTTGGGACTTACTCCCCAACGGTTAACCTATACTCAAATCCTTAAACGAGTTCATTCTAAGTATCGTCGGGAGTTTCATCAGCGCATTCAAGAGGCGATCGCCGAAGGTGTGCCCCAAGATTGGGAAATCTCGCTCTATAGTGGCGATTATAGAGGCGATCGCCAGGAGAGACACCTGCGCTATTGTGAGCTGCGAGTACAGCCGATTTTAAGCAGGGATGGAACAGTTAAAGGTTTATTTGGCATTGTCTTTGATATTAGCGATCGCAAACTCTTAGAACAAAAAATCCAGACCTCAGAAATGGAAATGCGCTCCGTTTTTGGAGCCATGGGGGATATTGTCTTAGTTCTCGATCGCGCCGGAGAAACCATCAAAATGATTCCCACCGCTCCCGCTTTGGGAGAGGGAGTCGAGCAAATTTCGGAAACCATCAATCAAATCATCTATGGAGAGCAACGGGAAACCCTCTGCGAACAGTTACAGCAGGTCGTAAGCCAGCAAATTACCCTGACCTTCGATTATGCCCTGGAGATGGAAGACTCTAAGGTTTGGTTTTCGGCGACCTTATCCCCCATGCCAGAGGATCAGGTGATTTGGATTGCTCGGAATATTACCCAACGCAAGCATGTAGAATTAGAGCGCGATTTGGCCCTAGAACAGGCCCAAAAAGCCAATCGAGCCAAAAGTCAATTTCTAGCCAATATGAGCCATGAGTTAAGAACGCCCTTGAATGGAATTTTAGGGTTTACTCAGGTACTACTCCGAGATGAATTTTTGTCCCCAGATTATCAGAGAGCGCTCAATACGATTTATCACAGTGGAGAACATTTATTAGGGCTGATTAATAATATTTTAGATTTATCTAAGGTAGAAGCCGGTTATATCCATATCAATTCTACGCCCATTAATCTAGAGGTTTTCTTAGATACTTTGCATCAGATGTTAAATTTGAAAGCAGAGGAAAAACAACTCAGATTTGAAGTTAAAAAAATCACTGAGTTTCCCCAAGGTATACAAACGGATGAGGGGAAGTTACGGCAAATTTTGATTAATTTAATTGGCAATGCGATTAAATTTACCTCTCGTGGACAGGTGATCTTACGAGTGGGCTATTTGGAGCGAGAAGACAAACTTCCTCTCTTAACGTTTGAGGTGGAAGATACGGGGCCGGGAATTACCCCTGCCGAACTTGAGTTATTGTTTCAACCCTTTCAACAAACGTCGTCAGGTTTAGCGTCTCAAGAGGGAACCGGTTTAGGGCTGTCCATTAGTCATAAGTTTGTGGAGTTATTGGGAGGTGAGTTGACCGTATCGAGTCAGGTGAATCAAGGGAGCGTGTTTAAGTTTCAGATTCCCGTAGAACTAGAGTATTTACCTCAGATTGCAGGGTATCAAGAGTATCGTCAGGTGAAGGGGTTAGCCCCCAATCAACCGTCTTATCGTATTTTGGTAGTGGAAGACCGCTTAGACGATCGTCAATGGTTGGTGCAGTTACTGGAGATGGTGGGGTTTGAAGTTGAGAGTGCGGCTGATGGCCAAAAGGCGATCGCCCAATGGCAGAATTTTCATCCCCACCTGATTTTGATGGATTTGCGAATGCCTAATCAGTCAGGATATCCAACCATTGAACAAATGCGTGCCATGAGCCAAGGGGAGTCCATACCCATTATCGCCATGACAGCTATGGTCTTTGAAAATGAAGAGCAGTTAAACTCTCAAATTAGTTACGATCGCCTACTTTATAAACCCCTTCAAGGATCGATTCTTTTCTCTACAATTGCTGATTTTTTACCCCTAGAATATACCTATGAAGATTCATTGACCATGAGCCTCCTTTCTGAACCTATAAATCCGGAAACAGTCGATCTGAGTGTTTTACAAACCATGCCCAAATCCTGGTTAGCAGAGATCTATTATGCGACCATTACCCTTGACGATCAAAGAATTCTCGAACTGATTCAAGATTTGCCAGCCGATCGGGTGGAGACGATCGAGTTCATTAAGCAAAAATTAAATGGTTTTGATTTTGAGAGTTTACTCGATCGACTTACTCCCCTACTTCCTGAATCGGCTCGTTATTCTCAGACATCAGAAGAGTAAAATAAAAGGAGGTTCCCAGATCGACTTCGGATTTAAACCAAATTTTGCCCCCATGATTCTCCGCAATTTTGCGGCAAGTGGCTAATCCAATTCCATGGCCGCTATATTGTTTCGCATCATGAAAGCGTTTAAAGACTTGAAAGACTTCTCCGGTTTTTTCTGGAGGGATGCCGATACCATTATCTTTGACACTAATTAAGCATTTGGTTTTACGGATTACGGCTTTGATTTGGATTTCTGATTGGCGATCGGGAGGGGTAAACTTAATAGCGTTGTTAATTAAGTTTTGAAACAGTTGAATAAGCTGGACTTCATTGCCTTGAACTGTGGGTAATGAGGAGCAAGTAATCTTTACATTTCCTTGGGTGATGGCGCTGGCTAAGTTTTCTTTGACTTGCTCGATCACTTGATTACAATCGATGGGTTCTAAGGTGATTTTCTCCTGACCCATTTTAGCATAGGTGAGCAAATCTTGAATCAGTCGCTTCATGCGATCGCCGGCACTAACAATGCTTTGTAAATTGCTAGATTCTTCCGGTTCTAATTTATCTTTTAAGGTGATCTCTAGGATGCGAGCAAATCCTAAAATACTTTGTACCGGTTGCTGCAAATCGTGGGAGACCACCGAAGTGAATTTCTCTAATTCCTGATTGGCCTGAATCAGTTTTTCATTATTTTCGATTAATTGTTGTTGCAAGGAGCGAATTTGTAAATGATTCTTCACCCGAGCCAAAACTTCGGCATTCTTAAAGGGTTTGGTAATGTAGTCTGCACCGCCTAACTGGAAGGCTTTGACCTTATCCCAAGTATCATCGGACGCACTAATAAAAATAATGGGAATATCACAGGTCTTACTGTCATTTTTCAACAGTTTACAGACTTCATAGCCATCCATTTCTGGCATTCTGATATCTAATAAAATCAAGTCTGGCAAACAACTATAAATGGAATCTATGGCTGATTTGCCACTCAAGGCTTTACGGACATCATAGCCCATACCGCTTAAAATATCGGATAATAATCGCACATTAACCACATTATCATCAATCACTAGAATTTCGGCATGATTGACCAGTTGAGTTTGAGGGTTCATAATAATTCTTGAGAATGGGAAACAGTTTCGACAAGCTCCAAAATCTGATCGAATTGAAAGTTATTCGACCAACGTTCTAAAATATCAGCCACATCCTGGTCTTGAGAAGGCAGGGATTGAATTAAATCTAAGAGTTCTATATCCGATCCTCTGCGAGCAGCTTGGGATACCCGATCGATCCAATCGGGAGGCATTTGGCTGAGTTTTTGTTGCAAGCGATCTGAACCGTTCTCAAAATTAGGATTAGCATCAGAATGCCTGTCTTCTACAGTAGAAAGAGGGGTTAACTCTGGAGCAATCTGAGGAGAGGTTAATTCTTGGGCATATTGGTAACGAACTCCTAAATGTTTGGCCATTTTTTTCCACACCGTTTCTTCTTGAATGGGTTGCTTCATGTAGTCATCCCACCCAGCCGCACTCAGGTCGCTGGTGCGATTAGAGGTAAATTGAGGAATCAGAGCAATTAGCACGGTCTCCTCCCCTTTGGGTGTGGAGCGAATGGTTTCAGTAATGGTCTGGCTTTCGATCGCCGGGCTATGAATATCCATCAAGATGACATGGGGAAACCAGGTTTCCCATAGGGGGATAACGTCTTGACTTTGAGTCACTTCACGCACTTGAAATCCAACAGATTGCAGCAGATTGACTAGGTGTTGTCGGCTGGCCCAGCGATCTTCAACTACTAATATACGATAGTTCGGTTGATTCGGAGCCAGTCCAACGACGGCAGAAGAACAGTTCGGCTCGCTAGTATTTAAACTCTGGTCAAGTATTAAGGGAATTTCAAAGCTAAAGCGAGACCCCTGGTTGATTTGGCTTCTGACTTCAATGTGTCCTCCCATTAAGTTTACCAGTCTTTGACTCAGGGCTAGACCGAGGCCGGTTCCGTCTTGAGAGGGGGCATTGGAGAAGGGATTAAATAGGGTGGAGAGGACTTCGGAATCCATGCCAATGCCGGTATCTTCAACCTCGAAGCGAATATGGGAGGGAGAAGATACCCGTAGGGTAATGGTTCCTGAGTTGGTAAATTTAATGCTGTTGTCGAGGAGATTAATCAGCACTTGCCAGAGTTTGCCTTCATCGGTTTGCACGATTGCCGGGGTAGGGTCTGCCAGAATGAGTTGAAAGGTGAGTCCTTTGGCGATCGCTCTGGCTTCTATAATTTCGGTGAGGGAGTTGAGAAAATGAGACAAGTCAAATTGCTTGGGATAGAGTTTGATCTGTCCCGATTCGAGTTGGGACATATCTAAGACATCGTTGATTAATCTGAGCAGATGCTCGCCACTGTTGTGAATAATATTGATGTAGTCTTGGACTCCAGGGTTGAGGGTCTCATCCTGTTGCAGAATTTGGCTAAAGCCTAAAATTGCGTTGAGGGGGGTTCTGAGTTCATGGGTCATTTTAGCTAAGAACTCACTTTTGGCTTCATTGGCCGCTTCAGCGAGATCTTTGGCTTGGGCAAGTTCTTGGGATTGGCGTTGGGCTGATGCTAGAAGTTTGGCTTGTTGGAGCGTGATGCCCAGTTGTTCGCCAATTTCGAGGACAAAATGGATTTCGCTGTCTGTCCAGAAGCGGGGACTCCCGTTTTGATAGCAGGCTAAGAGACCCCAGAGTTGGGTTTCGGTGAACAGGGGAACGGTGAGATAGGCGCTTGCTTGGAATTGCCGCAGGAGGTCGAGATAGCAGGTGTTGAATCCTGCTTGTTCGATGTCGGGCACACAGAAATAGGAGGTTGAATGGTCATAGCGTCTGCTGCGGTTGTTTTGGAAGTAGGTATCAGTGAAGCGCTGAGGGTCTTGGTTGTAGAGGTTGACAAAACAGCGATCGCTCTCTACAGATCTAGAGGCGTTGCTGATGATCGATTGCCAGCCTTTGCCCACGGATTCGGCCACAAATTGCCCGCTCCAGTCAGCATTAAAGCGAAAGATACCCACACGATCGCACTGTAGAGTGTTGCGGATATCTTGGGTGATGGAGCGGAACACTTGTTCGATATCTAGGGTACTTCGCATCCGATCTACAACTTGTCGGGTCGCTTTTTCTAGTTTTATTTTTTCTTGCAGTTCCGTTAACACTTGGTTGCGCTCGGCTTCTATGGTTTGCCGTTCGGTGATATCGTTGAACAGGCAAAGAACATAAAAGTTCGCTTGCAAATTAAGCAATTCTGCCGAGATAAGAACGCTGCGAACTTCTGAGGTTTTGGTGAGAATTTCCAGGGGGTAGTTTTGGATGCGCTGCGATCGCTTCAGTTCGGCTAAGAGGCTATCGCGCTGGCTGGCATTGGCCCATAAGTTGAGCGATCGAGGATTTTGACCGATGGTCTCTGCCTTAGAATAGCCGGTAATATCGAGGAAGGCTTGATTGAGATCAATAAACTCTCCCTTGGGATATTTGGCGATCGCCATCGGATAAGGACTGAGTAAAAATGCCTTAGAAAACTTTTCTTCTGATTCCTGTAGCGCATTTTTCGTTTTTTCTTGCTGCTCGATTTCGTGTTGTAATTGGCTATTTTGATCCAGCAGTTGCTGTTCTAAACTCCGAATCTTTAATTGGTGCTTGATTCTCACCAAGACTTCCTCAATCTGAAACGGTTTGGTAATATAGTCACATCCTCCGACTTCAAAGGCTCGGATCAAATCAATCGGATCGTCTAAGGCACTAATAAAAATTACCGGAATATGGGCAATCCTAGAGTTCTCTTTTAAGCGCTGACACACTTGATACCCATCCAGGTCAGGCATTCTAATATCGAGCAAGATCAGATCCGGTGGAGCAGCTTGAATGCTAATCAGAGCCATCTTACTGTTTTTCACCCCACGGGTTTTATAGCCCGCCTGTTTCAGAGCGCTACAGAGAACATGCAGGTTATTGAGGGAATCATCAATGATTAAAATTTGCGGACGATGAGACTTTAAGATGACCATCTTAATAATTCTTTATACATAGCTTGTATTCTTTAGATATTCCAGGGGTATAGAAATGGGTTCAGAAAATCTAATAGAACACCCAACCAGGCGACTTGATTTATTACCATTGTATGAAAATGGTCTGCACTTGTCTAGCACTACAGATAAATCTACGAGTTTTTTCTGAAAAACGTCTCCGCATCTTCTGTGGTTTATGTTTTTTTGTTACATTGACATCAATGGTTTTATGGAATTACCTTAAGCTGAATTTTCTACCTTTTGGAAAAAATCCTCTAACAGAACCCGAATCTCTTCAATCGCAAACTCATCTAATAATTCTGACGTATAACGGACAAAGGCATAATAGTCCTCATCCAGTTCACCCAAGCGCTTAATCTCATTTTCCATATCCTCAATATCACCAATTCGTGCTGAGTGATAGAGCTTTTCTAGTTCTGACTTCGGCGGAAATGTCATCGGCACTAAACTACTATTTTTTGCTTGATCTATGGGATAATCTAAATGATCTAACTCCTGATTTTCCGCGTAAATCCAAGTTAAATTCAAGTGTTTTTTCAAGCTTGACAGCAACACATCAGTATCAATCGGTTTAGCAATAAAATCATTACAATCCAGTCCTTGATTACTTTCTGCTTCTAAACCCGAAATACTGGCACTAGAGATAATGATTGGAATATGTTTCAACTCATGTAAATGCCGCAAAATCTGAGTTAGTTCCAAGCCATCCATGACTGGCATAAAAATATCGGTAATAATTAAATCTGGTTTAACTTTTTTCGCTTCTTTAAGACCTTCTTGCCCATCCGTTGCCTCAATCACAACAAATCCAAGAGAATTGAGCAAATTGACCACTAAAGACCGATGATCCCAACGATCGTCAATCACTAAAATAGTGCGTCTTCTTCCCAAATACCCCGTCACTAAGTGTTCCTGAATTGAACACTCTGCGGGAGTTTGATCTTCAGCTAATAAACACTGAATTTCAAAGAAAAAACGACTGCCTTCATTAGGGACACTCGCAACTTGCAATTGACCCCCCATGAGTTGCACAATATTTTGACTAATGGCTAATCCTAATCCCGTTCCTTCAGACATCCGAGACTTATCTCCCGCTTGCTCAAAGGGAGAAAATATTTTTTCTAGTTGTTCTGGGGTAATGCCAATTCCGGTATCTTCTACCTGAAAGCGAATCTTAGCGAATTGTTGACCGTCTTTAGAGATTGAATCTAAGACATTGACCTCGAAGGTAATTTCTCCAGTATCAGTAAATTTAATAGCATTGCCAATCAAATTAATTAAGACTTGGCGCAAGCGCTTGGGATCGACAATAATAGTTTTCGGAAGCTGGGGAGAATAAATACTTTTAAACCCTAATTTTTTCTGATGCGCTTTAATTTTACAAATGGATGTCACACCATCGAGAAAATAGCTTAATTCTAAAGGTTCTTCATCCAACTCAATCTTTCTCGATTCAATCTTAGCCATATCGAGAATATCATTAATCAGAGTCAGTAAGTGAGAGCCACATTCATGAATTACCTCTACCCCTTTACGATCTTCTCCTTCCAATGTTTTTGATCGTTTTAAGATTTGGGTATAGCCTAAAATTCCATTAAGGGGAGTGCGAAGTTCATGACTCATGCTCGACAAAAATTCGGTTTTGGCTTGGTTGGCACTATCAGCCTCTTGCTTGGCCTGTTGCAAGGCAATTTCAATCTCTTTGCGATCCGTAATATTTTGCAAGGTTCCTTTTAACTTAACCCCCTGATCTTCAACTTGAAAAGGTTGACCAATGACACGCACCCAAATTAAGTCACCTGAATCAGGGATTAAAGGGAGTTCTAAATCAAAGTCGGTTAAATGAGCGATCGCCTCATCAATTTTTTGTTTGAGTTTTATTTTATACTTTTCCTCAAAAAAGGATAACATTCCCTCTAAAGTCGGTACATACTCAGGTTCAACTTGATGAATCTGGTAAACCTCCTGAGTCCAAATCAACTGTTGAGTCTGGGGATTAAATTCCCATCCTCCTAACTGACCAATTTTTTGGGTTTCATTGAGCAAGGCTTCACTTTTACGAATGGCCACTGTTTTTTCTGCGACCTGTTGCTCCAAATCATTGACTAAAGTTTGCAGTTGGCTGGCCATTTGATTAAATCCTGCTGCCAATTCCCCTAATTCATCTTCCGATTCTATGGATAAACGATGGTCAAGCGATCCTTGCTTAAGCTGGTTCACACCTTGGGTCAATTTCAGAATTCTTTGAGTAATTCCATTTTTGAACAGTCGCGCCACAATTCCGATAAAGAATAATCCAAACAGGGCAGACGACAATAAGATAAAATAGATTAACTGACTCGCTTTTCCGACTTTGTTTTCCGCTTTAATCACTTCTTCATTGGTCAAAGTAATCAGTTGCCCAGAAATTTCATCAATGGTTTGGGCTTGTAAATCAAAATCACGAAATCTGGATTCAATTGAAGTGTTGACTTGTACCAGTTTTTCAGCAGTATATCTATAGGATTCTAGCAGATTAAACAGTTCAACTTTTTGTTCCGTATTAATGCTCTCGTCTTCTGATATTCCGTTCTGTAATTCAAGCAAAAGATTAAAAGCCGACTGCATATAAGGCCGCTGTCGGGTAATCAAATACTCTTTTTCCGCCAAGCGTAAGGCTTGATATTGTTCTCGCCATTGAATATCCAGAGACTGAATAGCTTTTCTGCCTTGGCGACCTAAATCATCTAATTGGACTTGTAATCCCGTTTCATCCTCAGCTAATTGAGTGACTAATTCAACCGCTTCGATAAACGTATCTTCATAGCGCTGGGCCGAAGATACAAACAACTTGAGATCCACATCAGTTTGCTTGAGAGAAGGGCTGACCTGGGGTTGCTCAATTAGGGTTTTAAACTCACTGGTTAACTGGACAACTCGATCGATACTCTCAACTGCTTTTTGGGCGTACAGTTCTTTGGCTTGATTAAATCCAATTTCTGGATAGCGTAAGAAAAAGTCCCGTTGATGGGTGCGAGCTTCTTGCAAATGGCGATCCATCTCTAAAACTAATCGTTGCAGCTCCACGCTAATGGCAATATCTTCTTTGGCTTGACCCTGAACAATGGTCAGGGCAATATAACTGTTGATAGAAACGAGAATAATTAAGCCAAACAAACCACCAAAACCAGTGGAAAACTTGGTGGTAATACTTAACCGATTCCACCATTGCTGAAGTCTTCTAAATTGAGTGAAGATCGCCGGTTTCATAAAAAGTTCGGATCGAAACGAATGGACGGTAACAGTATCAGGAGGACACGAACTATACCAGTTGTCTTCTAGGGATTGGGTTGATAGAGATAAACTCGATTCGCATTCAATCCCTCTAGGCCAGCAGCCGGATCGTTCAATTGAAGGATGCTAAACTGGCCAGAGGCGCAATCGCCAAACTGATTACAGCTTAAAGTCCCTGTAACTCCAGGAAAATCAGAGATCTTATACAAAGCGTCTCGCAGGGCTTGACGGCCGATTTGGAGTGTACCATTGGGCGATCGCACCGCCACTGTCGCGATCGCCTCTAACACCATATTAGCTGCATCATAGGCAAAACTATAATAAGGATGTTCTGGAGGGTAACCATATTCACCTTCATAGGCTTGTTTGAGTTCGTCTAAAGCCTCCCGATCGGGCCAAGCAAAAGTAACAAAATATAATCCTACCCCATCTTCACCGATCGCCCTTAACACCGGATCGCTTTGCAGAGAGTCTCCGGTAATTAAAATTAAATTCGATAAATTCGGCATCTGCCTCAATTGGCTCAGTAACTCCGTCGCTTCTGCGGGGAAAAGGGGCATAAACAAAAGTTGGCTCTCAGAAGCAGCAATTGACCTTAAAATCGGCTTCATATTGCGATCGCCCTTATTCACTGCCCCCCTTAAAACCACCTCACCTCCCAATTCACGAAACGCCTCTTCAAAAGACTGACTTAAGCCCTCGGTAAAAGCATCCCCATCATTAAGCGTAGCTGCCCTGTTCACCCCCAACTGTTCAATAGCAAATTGAGCCGCCACTTCCCCCACCTTCGCCCCATTATAGGCAGTGCGGAAATACCCCACAGACCAATCACTGGCTGCTTCTGAAGCGATCGCGGTTAAGGAAGGGGCCGTATTCGTGGCTGAAACCATCACCCGTCCCGCTTCCGACAAAATTTGACTCGCTTCAGTAGCCGCATTAGAACAGGTTGTACCCCATACAGCAATTATCTGGGGATTGGCAGCCAATTTCAAAGCGCCATTGGCTCCCCCTTCCTCACTACAGAGTTCATCCTCGGTATGCAAAACTAAGGGATGACCCAATAATTGGGTATTCCGTTCTTTGATAGCCAACTCAATGCTATTTAACTGGGTCTTGCCAACCGGGGTCATATTGCCACTCAAGCTTTGCAGTACCCCCAACTCAATGGGTTCATCGGGGCCAACCGTGACACATCCTAACCGGTCTGTACATTCGGGGAGGTTGGAGCCACAAGCCGATAATCCTAGGATACCCAAGAGCATCAACAGATCACGAATTGTCCACTTATTTTTCAGTATCATGTCTGAAGACTGCCCGCTATCTCTTTCTTAAGGATGGCATGTCCTTCACGATCCTTGCTAAGGTTTTCTGTATGATGCCCGATCGCCCTGTGTCATCGTCTTCTCCCCTTCCCCCTAGTCCCCCAGGGAAACCCCGTCATTCCCTCGAAAAACCGCCCTCAACTCTAGAGCCTTCAGAGTTTAATCCAGAGCGTTGGTCAAGTAAACCGCCCCCATCTGGGGATTGGATTATGGTGGTGGCGATCGCCGTCATGTTTGTGGGATTATCCCTGAATAATCTCTGGATAGGAATGTCTGGAGCAGGGGTTGCCTTTGCGATCGCCCTACGGTTAGTCTGGCCCACATTAGCGGGAACCCTTAAAGATCTTACGCCTCGACAGCGATCGCAGTTAATCGGATTTATCGGTTTATTTATTTCCCTAGCCGGCTTACTCAACTATTTAGGACTCTATCGCGCCATTAGTAACTGGCTCAATCAAGTCAAATGGGACGAATTTGGCTCTTGGGCCGAATGGGTAGGCGCTGTCGGACAAATCATGATCGCCATTTTAGCCGTTTACATTTCCTGGCGACAATATGTGATCTCCAAAGACTTAACCATTCAGCAAAATACCATTACCCAACAACAAACCATTGATGCCTTCTTTCAGGGCATTTCCGAACTTGCCTTAGATGATGAAGGCATGTTAGAAGATTGGCCCCAAGAGCGCTGTTTTGCCGAAGGTCGCACTGCCGCCATTCTCAGCAGCGTCAATGCAGCCGGAAAAGCCAAAGTAATTCGCTTTTTGTCCCAATCTAATCTCCTGACTCCCTTACGCCGGGATTATCATTTAGGGCGACCCATTTTTGATGGGCGAGGCGGATATCAGGAAGATCGGCTCAATGGGATTCGGGTGATTAATTTGGGCGTGATGTTAGCTGGAGCCAATTTAGTCAGGACTGACCTACGATGGACGGATTTAAGCGAGGCCTATTTAGTCCGCACCGATCTCAGAAATGCCGATTTAACCAAAGCCAATTTATCCCGAACGGTGTTATATCAAGCCAACTTAGCGGGAGCCGACTTAAAGGGCACGCGGTTCTTTTATGGCTCTGCTCAAACAGCTACTCCCCGCGATCGCCAGCACCCTCCCAACTATAAAACTGGAGAACATACCGGCGCAGTCGTCGAAAATGTAGACTTTTCTGGCGTTCAAGAACTCTCAGACGAACAGCGCCATTATTGCTGTTCTTGGTGTGGTGAAGCATCGCGACAAACCATTCCCGGAGGCTGTGAAGGAATTCCCAATCTATTAGGACGATAGACAATTAACAATTAACAATTAACAATTACAGCGCTTTGCGCTGTTATGGTGTACAGTCTTAAAGGCTCAAAGCCATGTACCACAACCCTATTCCCCATTCCCCATTCCCCATTCCCCATTCCCCATTCCCTATTCCCTAGCGCAAAGCGCTATATTGTCCGTTGCTAAGAGAGATTTCTTTCTCCCCTTCTCCCGTGGGAGAAGGCTTGCCCTGAGCGAAGGGGGCTGGGGGATGAGGGCAACTAACCCGGAGGCCAAGCCAGTGACCGTCCTCCGAGGATATGCAGGTGGAGATGATCGACCGTTTGCCCTCCGTCTTCTCCAGTATTAATGACAACGCGATATCCTTGGGTCAGCCCCGCTTGCTCTGCTACCCGTTTAACAGTGAGTAACAAATGACCCATCAAGGCATGATCTTCAGATTCAGCATTAGCTAATTTGGGAATCGGCTTTTTGGGAATCACCAGAATGTGAGTGGGAGCTTGGGGAGAAATATCGTTAAAGGCTAGACAAAGGTCATCTTCATAGACAATATCCGCCGGAATTTCCTTACGGATAATTTTACTAAAAATGGTTTCGCTCATAGATCAAAAGGCGATAAACTGAATTGTCTTAATCATAAAGCAAAAGACTTTTTCTGACCAATTCTAGCCCTAGACCCTAGGGAATCGAAAAGCGGTTCATAATTCACAATCGGTTGAGGATAAATCGGCGGATAATTTCGGTGATTTCTGTCGTCATGCGAGCATCAATTTCTATGGCTTCTTGATTTTCTCGCTCGGTTTGATCCGGGTTATTTAAGGCTCTTGCGCCTCGTAGGGTTAACGTCAAAGCGTTGAGTTGATTTTGATGTTCAAATTGTACAAAGCCGGTGTAAGTCATTTCCGTGCGTCTACGGGATGAACTATAACCAAAGCCCATTTTGGAGAGAATAATGGGGTTTTGGATGTCTATCCCTAATGTATGAATGGCTAGATCGACAAATCGAGCAGTATCTTTCCCTAAACAGGAGGTCAATAGCTGGAGTTTACCGGACTCTAATCCTGGAATTTGGGCCGCTTCAGGGAGATGATGATGCCAACCGACTAGGGACAAGATCCGAGTTAGGACATAGGCAGGAATGAGGTTTTCTCCCGGTTGGGTACGGCGAGATTTGAGTTCATTAACGGCTGAAAGTCGCACGTTATGCAGATCGACAATTTGGGGTGTGGGGGTAAAGGGAGCTTCTCCATAGAGACCTTGGAAATTGAGATCCCTGTGTCCAGTGAGGTCTTTGACCCATTGTTCTAATCCCAAATAGGTTTGGAAACATTTGAGGGTAGCGGCGATCGCATTAGAACTGCAATATTTTTCCTGATAGGTTACCAGATCCTCTAAAATACCTTCAAAAGGATAGTAGGCGTGGCGATCGCCAATTTCTAATCCCTCTAACGCTCCCGTCAGTTGCGTTAGGGTATTGAGAAGGGGAAAAATTTTAGTGGAACTCCAAAACTGTACCTTTTCAAGGGCGTTTCTGCCTAACCACCGCCCTTGAAACTGGCCGTCATGCCATCCCCCCACGCAAATACAGGCATTCTTAATATCTGGATGGAGGAAATCTAGGGCTTGTTCATCAATAATGCTCGGTAGCTCGCCGACTAGGGGATAATCTTGGCCACCCATCGCAGATAACTGAGGGGCTTGTTTGAGGCGATCGCCATACTCCGGAATCTGATCGGCATAGGGGGAGCGATCGATTCCCCTATCCAGAACGGCCAAACGCTCAGAGTGATATCCCGCCTCTTGTTCCCAGAACTGGGCATACCACTGATCCCTGCGATCGCTCAACCACTCAGAATCGGAGTTAGTCATAAAAGCTGGGTTAGATAGATATTTCATATCATACCCCAACAGGTGAAGAGATCGATGAGGGGTCTGATCTCCTTCCGGATATCATCAAAATCAGAGAGTATACAGAAATGGTAGATGCACCCTGATGAACTCCTCCAGTTGGGGACAACTGGGGGATTACTTTCTTCAAGTTTTCCATCTAACGGTATCCTAGACAAGGTAAATCTTGGTTATCCTGTCTTTAAGATTATGCCCCTGGCTTTAGCACTTCCTCCGCCCCTACAAGTCGGAGATTCATTAACAGTTATTGCTCCGAGTGGCCCATTGACAGAAACGCAGCGTTTTCAAGCCGGTCTGGAGCTATGGCAACAACAAGGGTATCAGGTCAAAGTGGATGAGAGAATTTATGACCAATGGGGGTATTTAGCGGGAAAAGATGGCGATCGCCGCGCCCAACTTCTCGACGCTCTCCACGATCCCCATTGTCGCGGCATTTTATGCGTGCGCGGAGGCTACGGAACCACCCGACTCTTAGAACCCTGGATCGAGGATCTCCCTTGGAAAGAATACCCTAAATGGTTAATTGGCTTTTCCGATATTACCGGGTTGTTTTGGAGTCAATTTTACCAAGGGGTGGGCGGAGGACTCCATGCTCCTTTACTGACCACCCTCTCCCAAGAACCCTCATGGTCGCTGGATCGGTTATGGAGTGCTGTCCGTCGAGAACCCCTAGCCCCTCTGCACGGTCAAGGATGGGGAGGGGGGCGCAGGGAAGGAATGTTACTGCCAGGTAATTTAACGGTTGCAACTCATCTACTGGGGACTCCCTTACACCCCAAGGTTAAGGGGGTGATTTTAGCCTGGGAAGATGTGGGAGAAATGCCCTATCGACTGGATCGGATGCTGACCCAGTGGCGGATGAGTGGTCTTTTAAGCCAAGTTAAAGGCATTGCGTTAGGTCGGTTTAGTCAATGCGAACCGCCCCAAGGACGACCGAGTTTAACCGTAGAAGAGGTTTTAGGCGATCGCCTCTCGAACTTAGGACTTCCGATTATCTCAGATTTACCCTTTGGCCATGATGGCGAAAATGGAGCCTTACCCGTTGGGGCTGCGGTCTGCTTAGATGCAGACACAGGAAGGCTGGAGTTTATCTAAAAATCCAGCCCTCAACCTGACGTTAAAAATAGTAATGAAAATCTAAACTCGATCGACTATCTGGCAAGGATCGGGGAGGTTAGCTCAAGCTCAAGAAATTGCCAGACCTGTGTACCTCTTAAAAACTTCTCTTGTTCCCCCTCTCTTCACGAGGTCGAGCTTTATTAACAGTTAATGTGCGACCCATCCACTCAGCTCCATGAAGGGCAGAAATTGCACCTTCTTCTTCTGCCTCACTGGACAACTCTACAAAACCAAATCCCCTCATCCGACCGGTCTCTCGGTCTTTAGGCAGAGTAATTCGTTTAACAGTTCCATAATCTTTGAAGACTTCTTGCATATCTTCTTGCGTAACCTCGAAAGAAAGGTTACCTACATAAATTGACATCGAGACTTTCCTAAATCAAAGCAAACATTGAGAGAATCAGGTTTGGGGGAACAGCCTGTAAATATTCAAACAAATCCACCCCTATCTATTCTCGCCAACCATTTTAGCAGCATCCGATTGATTTTGGGAAGTCCCAACAGCTAAAGGTTTGCCAACCGGCTAGAGGATCGGTTACAAGACTCGTTGACCTAGAGAGACTTGGCGATCGGGCTGAATCAGAACCACATCCTGGTTATCTAATACCACACCTAAAACCAAGACTTCAGACATAAAGTTAGCAATTTGACGAGGGGGAAGATTGACCACAGCTAGAATCAGGCGATCGGGCAATTCCTCCAGAGCATAGAGTTGAGTAATCTGAGCGCTAGATTTCTTAATTCCCAGGGGGCCAAAATCAATCCTTAGCTGGTAGGCTGGTTTTCTTGCTTGGGGAAAAGGCTGGGCGGCAATAATTTTTCCCACCCGGATATCAACTTGGGCAAAATCTTCGTAGGTAATCGAGTCAAGAGTTAAGATAGACAAACCGAGAACGTCCTCATTCTTAGAAGAGTCTCCATTAATAAAGTCATGATTAATGGAGGTAAGCGGACTCGAACCGCTGACATCCTGCTTGCAAAGCAGGCGCTCTACCAACTGAGCTATACCCCCAAGAAATTTGCGAATGGGTGAAGAGGTTCAAATTCAACCCACCCGATCTATTATACACATAAGACTTCATTTGAAAAGAGGTTGAGCTAATTTTTTTTTCGGGGGATGACCATGAGTCTTGTTGTCGCGACGTTTTACCAATTTTTTTCCTTTGCCGATTATGGCGAATGGCGATCGCCTCTCCAGACCTTGTGCGAACAACAAGCCATCAAAGGAACCATCCTCCTCGCCTCCGAAGGCATCAACGCCACGATCGCCGGTTCCCGTTCCGCCGTGGACACCCTGCTGGACTATTTGCGCTGCGATCCTCGGCTATCGGATCTCACCCATAAAGAATCACTCTGCCCAGATTATCCCTTCGATCGCCTGAAAGTGCGCCTCAAACAAGAAATCGTTACCCTCGGCCAACCCGACGTTAATCCCAACGAGCAAGTCGGAACCTATGTCAGTCCCCAGCACTGGAATCAATTAATTAACGATCCAGACGTTACCCTGATTGACACCCGCAATGACTACGAAGTACAGATCGGCTCCTTTCAAGGGGCCCAAAATCCCCATACTCACTCATTTCGGGACTTCCCCGACTATGTGAAAACCCATCTCGATCCCCAAAAACATCCCAAGATCGCCATGTTCTGTACCGGGGGAATTCGCTGCGAAAAAGCAACCGCCTTTATGCTCCAACAAGGCTTTCAGGAAGTCTACCATCTGCAAGGAGGCATTCTCAAATACCTCGAAGAAGTCCCCGAACCCGAAAGTTTATGGGAAGGGGAATGCTTTGTCTTTGACCAACGGATCGCTGTCAAAACCGGCTTACATCCGGGCAGTTATGACCTGTGCGCGGGTTGTGGGTATCCCATTTCTGAGGCAGATAAGGCTTCGCCAGAGTACGAAGAAGGGATCTGCTGTCCCCATTGTGGCGATCGCCTGACCCCCGAAAAACGGGCCCGCCAACAGGCCAAATACCAGCAAAGCCAACTCAAGAAAACAAAGGATAACAAATAAACAACACCCATCCCCCCACAAAAAAGATCCCAAATAGCCAGAGCAGAAACGTCAGAGACCCTTTAACCTCCAGCGATCCCAGTATGGGAGTCGCAGAGATCAGCAACAGAATGAAAAAAACGCCAAACAATAACCACACAGAAGAACTATTCAGAGCCATAATCGTGTACCGGATACCTAGTCAATGCATACTCTCATCCTAAGTTAGGCTTAACACAGAGGCGAGGATTTTTAAAGTTTACTGGTGCAGCCCGGTGGCTCACCCTTCCTTAATAGATCGGATACCAAAATTTAGCTAAAGGAAATACAGTACCATTCTCCCAAACCCGTAAAATGACTGTTGGCCATTCGGCTGTTGTATATTCCCCCTAGATTGGGCCATCAGCAACAGGCAGTGGCAACTCAATAACGTTTCTTTGCACTCCTATTACTCAACAACTATGCCCCGTCGCAACGATATTAAAAAAATCCTCCTCCTCGGTTCTGGCCCCATCGTCATTGGCCAAGCCTGCGAATTTGACTATAGCGGCGTACAAGCCTGCAAAGCCCTGCGCTCCGAGGGATATGAGGTGGTGCTGATTAACTCCAATCCAGCCACCATCATGACTGACCCAGAGATGGCAGAACGGACGTACATCGAACCCCTCGTACCCGAAATTGTCGAGAAAGTCATCGCCAAAGAGCGTCCCGATGCTCTCTTGCCTACCATGGGGGGTCAGACGGCCCTTAACTTGGCGGTGGACTTGTCCAAAAGCGGCGCACTCGATCGCTATGGGGTAGAACTGATTGGCGCGAAACTAGAGGCCATTGAGATGGCAGAAGACCGGCAATTGTTTAAGGAAGCCATGGAGCGCATCGGGGTGAAGGTTTGTCCCTCTGGGATTGCCAGCACCCTGGATGAGTGTAAACAGGTTGCCGATCGCATTGGGGTTTATCCTCTGATTATTCGCCCCGCCTATACCCTGGGGGGAACGGGGGGCGGCATTGCCTATAACCAGGAGGAGTTCGAGCAGATGGCCCAGTATGGGTTGGACTGTTCGCCGGTGAGCCAGATCCTGATTGAGCAGTCTTTGATTGGCTGGAAGGAGTATGAGCTGGAGGTAATGCGAGATTTGGCGGACAATGTGGTGATTATTTGTTCGATTGAGAATCTTGACCCCATGGGGGTACATACGGGGGATTCAATTACGGTGGCTCCGGCTCAGACTCTGACGGATAAGGAGTATCAGCGCTTGCGGGATGCTTCGATCGCTATTATTCGCGAGATTGGGGTAGAAACGGGGGGTTCTAATATCCAGTTTGCGGTGAATCCGGCTGATGGGGATGTGATTGTGATTGAGATGAACCCTAGGGTGTCTCGGTCTTCGGCTTTGGCTTCTAAGGCGACGGGGTTCCCGATCGCTAAGTTTGCGGCGAAGTTGGCGATCGGCTATACCCTGGATGAGATAAACAATGATATTACGAAGAAGACTCCGGCTTCGTTTGAGCCGACGTTAGATTATGTGGTGACTAAGATTCCCCGGTTTACGTTCGAGAAGTTTGCGGGGACGGAGCCGGTGCTGACTACCCAGATGAAGTCGGTGGGGGAAGCGATGGCTATTGGGCGCACGTTTGCGGAGTCGTTCCAGAAAGCTCTGCGGTCTCTGGAGACGGGGCGAGCCGGTTGGGGCTGTGACCGGTCGGAGGTGCTGCCCTCTTTGGAGTCGATTCGGAAGGCGCTGCTGACTCCTCACCCGGATCGCATTTTTGATGTGCGCCATGGGCTGATGGCGGGTTTGTCCGTTGAGGAGATTTATGAGCTGACGGGGATTGACCCCTGGTTTTTGCGCCAGTTCCAAGGGATTTTGCAGGGGGAGAAGTTGCTGAAGGCTACGCCTCTGTTGAACCTGAGCGGCGAGCAGATGTTTGAGATTAAGCAGTTGGGCTTTAGCGACAGGCAAATTGGGTTTGCGACTTCGACTCCGGAGGCGACGGTGCGGGCCCGGCGCAAGGAGCTGGGGGTGAGGCCGGTGTACAAGACGGTGGATACTTGTGCGGCGGAGTTTGAGGCGTTTACTCCCTATCACTATTCGACCTATGAACTGGGGGAAACGGAGGTGAGTGCTTCGGGGCGGCGCAAGGTGATGATTTTGGGGGGCGGCCCCAACCGGATTGGCCAGGGGATTGAGTTCGACTATTGCTGCTGTCATGCGAGTTTCTCTCTGCGGGATGGGGGATTCGAGACGATTATGGTGAACTCGAATCCGGAGACGGTATCGACGGACTACGATACGAGCGATCGCCTTTATTTTGAGCCTCTGACTCTGGAGGATGTGCTGAATATTATTGAGGTGGAGGAGCCGGAGGGAATTATCATCCAGTTTGGGGGACAAACGCCCCTGAAGTTGGCAGTTCCTTTGGCGGCTGCCCTGGAAAATCACCGGAAAACGAAGATTTGGGGCACATCTCCGGATGCTATCGACACGGCGGAAGACCGGGAACGGTTTGAGGAGATTTGTCAGCAGTTGAATATCCTGCAACCTCCGAATGGGATTGCTCGCTCGGCGACGGAGGCGATCGCCGTGGCAAGGCGGATTGGCTATCCGGTGGTGGTGCGTCCGTCCTATGTACTAGGGGGCAGGGCGATGGAGATTGTTTATTCGGATGCTGACCTGGAGCGCTATATGACAACGGCGGTGCTGGTGGAGCCGGATCATCCGATTCTGATTGATAAGTTCCTGGAAGGGGCGATCGAGGTGGATGTGGATGCGTTGTGTGATGCTACGGGGCAGGTGGCGATCGGGGGGATTATGGAGCATATTGAACAGGCGGGAGTCCATTCGGGAGACTCGGCCTGTGCTATTCCTCCGTTTACCCTGTCCCCAGAGGTTTTGGCTAATATTCGTGCTTCTACGGTTGCCTTGGCCCAGGCGTTGCAGGTGGTGGGGCTGATGAATATTCAGTTTGCGGTGCAACAGGAGACGGTGTATATCCTGGAGGCCAATCCGAGGGCATCAAGGACGGTTCCGTTTGTCTCGAAGGCGATCGGGAAACCTTTGGCCAAGTTGGCTTCTTTGGTGATGTCGGGGCAAACTCTTTCGGCGGTGGGACTGACCGAGGAGATTGTGCCGGGCCATGTGTCGGTGAAGGAGGCGGTGTTGCCCTTCGAGAAGTTCCCTGGGGCCGATACCCTGTTGGGGCCAGAGATGCGCTCGACGGGGGAGGTGATGGGGATTGACTCGACGTTTGCTACGGCGTTTGCTAAGGCGGAGGTGGCGGCGGGGGTGCGGTTGCCCCTGTCTGGTTGCGTGTTCGTCAGTTTGAGCGATCGGGAAAAGGAGCAGATCGTGCCGGCGATCGCCGAGTTGATGGAGCTGGGATTCAAGGTGATGGCTACTTCTGGGACACGGCGGGTGTTGCAAGAGAGGGGCCTGAAGGATGTGCAACCGGTGTATAAGATCCATGAGGGCCGTCCGAATGTGATTGACGAGATTAAGAATCACAATATCCAGTTGATTATTAATACGCCTTCGGGAGAAGAGGCCCAGGCAGACGGACGACTGCTGCGGCGATCGGCTCTGACGTATAAGTTGCCGATTATTACGACGATTGCTGGCGCGAAGGCCACAGCCGAGGCGATTCGCTCCTTGCGGTCTTCGCCCCTGGAGGTGAAGGCAGTGCAAGACCACCTCCAGGGTTGACCGTGGCCTGGAGTCCATGAGGGGTCTAACTATACTGACTTCTTATGGATGGGATTGATTGCTATGGCGACTTACTAATTTCCCCGTAGACCCTGGTCTATGGGGTTAATGTTTCAAATAGGAGCATCCGGTTTCCTCTTCGGAGATTGCCCAAAACCCGGTTTACCTAGGGACTTTTGCCTCCTCCCGATCAGCGCCAAGGGGCTACAAATTTACAAAAATGTTGTAAACAATGCATTTCTTCATAAAGTTCCTGGGTAACCTATGGAGAATTACCTGTAAGCAAGATTTCTGGAGGTACTTATTCCTAAGCAGTAGACGTTAACTTAAAACAATGTTACAATACTTAACATAATAGAATTCCGGGAAATAAAGACAATGACAAGCGAACTAATCTTAGTCACAGCCACATCTGTTGTAGGTCTTATCCTTGTTCTGAGCGAAGCCCAACGCCTGATTGAAAATCAATCGGAATCTAACCCAGAAGCGGAAACCGTTCCCATTCCTGTGAGAACAGATGAGGCTTAATTTCCCTTGCTTAGTGAGTCGATTGAGAGTTCCTAGTTCTTGAACTAGCTATCCATTGTTGTCAACCCAAGACGCAGACCTATGAAAACCCCCCAAAAACCTACCGATCCCGTTCGTGCTTATCTTCGCGAAATTGGCCGTGTTCCTCTGCTTACTCACGAGGAGGAAATTACCTTGGGTAAGCAAGTGAAGCGTTTAACCGATCTTCAGGAAACCAAAGATACTTTAGCCAAAGACACCGACAGGGAACCGAGCTTAGAGGAATGGGCGAAAGCGGCTGATGTGTCTGTGGATCAATTGAAGGTGGCGATCGCCCAAGGAGAGCGAGCCAAACGGAAAATGGTGGAGGCGAATCTGCGTCTGGTGGTTTCAGTAGCCAAGAAGTATATTAAGCGTAATGTAGACTTGTTGGACTTGATCCAAGAGGGAACCATTGGAATGCAACGGGGAGTAGAAAAGTTTGACCCCACGAAAGGATATCGGTTCTCTACCTATGCGTATTGGTGGATTCGCCAAGCGATTACACGGGCGATCGCCGAAAAAGGACGCACCATCCGCTTACCGATTCATATTACCGAAAAACTCAATAAGATCAAGAAAGCTCAACGGCAATTGTCCCAAACCTTGGGGCGATCGGCAACCATTAACGAGTTAGCCGAAGAACTCGATCTAACACCCAAACAAGTGCGGGAATATTTAGAGCGCTCTCGCCTTCCTTTATCCCTAGATTTGCGCGTGGGAGATAACCAGGATACAGAATTGGGCGAGCTTTTGGAAGATACTGGGCCATCTCCAGAGGATTTCACCATGAATACTTCTCTGCGAGCGGAATTAGAGCAAATGATGGCCGATTTAACGCCCCAACAACAGCAAGTTTTATCCTTGCGGTTTGGGTTAGAAAGTGGTCAATCCATGACCCTAGCTAAAATCGGCGATCGGCTCAATATTAGTCGTGAGCGCGTCCGTCAAATTGAACGGGAAGCTCTGGGTAAGTTACGCAAGCGCAAAGCGGATATGCGTGAGTACATCGCGAGTTAGAGTCTCTAGCTGTTATAGAGATCTAGCCTGCCCTAATCCATTGATTCTCCCTCTCAACAAGCCTGCTGAAGTACCACAGGCTTGTTTTCTATTATTGCCGGGCAAACATCGGGTGAACTTGCCCCTACAGGTACAATACAAAAACATCCTTTGAATTTTGACTTGAATCCATGAGCTACTGCCTCAACCCGGAGTGTTCCCAACCCCAAAATCCGCCCCAAACCCAATTTTGTCTCAATTGTGGGTCAGCTTTGGGGTTACTCAAAGGACGTTATCAGGTGAATCAATTAATCTCTAATACCAGTGGATGCGCTCGTACCTATTTAGCTCTGGATCGGGAACGGGGGGAGGCAAAATGTGCGATTAAACACTTGGTTCCCCTGCCGGAGGTGAAAGGGAACCCTGAGCTTTATGAAAAGGCGATCGCCCTGTTTGAACTCGAAGCTGAACGGCTCACCCATCTGGATACCCATCCGCAAATCCCCAGTTTATGGGACTTTTTCCAGGAAGAGAACCAACGCTATTTAGTGCAAGAGTTTATCCCTGGGCAGAATTTAGCCCAATGTTTGCAGCAAAATGGGCCGTTTACAGAAGCTCAAATTCGCAACTTACTGCAAGGACTGCTACCGGTGCTGCAATTTATCCATAACCGGCAGATTATCCACCGGGATATTAAACCGGCAAACTTGATGCTCCGACAGGGATTAGAATCGGTTCCGGAAGGGTTTGTGCTGATTGATTTTGGTATTTCTAAGCAACTGGCGCAAACTCTGATCGCGCAGACGGGTACGGTGGGCATTGGGACGCAAGGGTACGCCCCTTTGGAACAAATGCTGACGGGTAAAACCTATCCGGCTAGTGACTTGTATAGTTTGGGAGTGACTTGTTTATGTCTGTTGACAGGCGTGGAACCCGATCGCCTCTACGAGCCGAGTCAAGGGCGCTGGTTATGGCGGGAAAGTCAATTAGAGGGCAATCCTATCAGTGAGAATCTGGGGGGAGTGTTGGATAAATTGACTCAGGTGGCGATCGGCGATCGCTATCAATCGGCCCAAGAAGCCCTCAACGATCTCAACAGTAGTCCCTATGGTCTACCTACTCTTACCCAACCGGAAACTGAAGATCCAGAGTTTCTGGACGCACCGCCCCTGGTGGTGGCTAAACTGGGGGCGGCGAACTATCGCACTCTGAATGAGGCGATTAAAAATGCTCTTCCCTATAGCATCATTAAAGTCCGTGCCGGTTTTTATGCCGAAAGTCTACGGATCGATAAACCGTTGCAAATTATCGGTGAAGGCAATAAGGACGATATTATTATTGAGAGTCAATTGGCTCCTTGTGTGCGGATGGTCGGCGATCGCGTCAGCGATGGGTCGCATTATCGCGCTCTGATTCGGGGGGTAACGTTTCACTATCGCAACTGGACGCAAATTCACCGGGCCGACTCCCTCGGTCGCTTCATGGGTCAACAGCTCCATAGCCCCTACGCTATCTCTATTACCCATGGCAACCTCACCCTGGAAGAGTGCAAGATTCACGCCATGGGACTGGCCAATGTTTATATAAAAGGAAAAAATACTTATGCTACCCTACGTCGATGTGAGATGACGGGAGACCCCCAATATGGGGTTTGGATTACCCAATATAGCCGCTCTAGCTTAGAATTTTGTCAGATTTCTGGCCAGAGGATTGGGATTAAAATCGATCGCCATGGGGAAGCAAATCTAGAACATTGCCAGGTTTCCCAAATGAGTCGCGAGGGGATTTTGGTGTCTGAACAGGGTCACGGTAGCGCCTCCTTCTGCGAGATTTTCCAAAATGGCGGCCGAGGCGTGCAAATCAACAAACAGAGTAATCTGAGTTTGAAGCACTGCCGGTTATATGGCAACCAAAAACAAGGCATTCATGTGGCTTCTAATGGGGCAGGGCCGATAGAACAGTGCGACCTGCGGGGGAATGGGGGTGGCCCCTGGTGGATTGCTCCCCGGTGTGCGATCGCTCGTCGCGGTAATATTGAAACCTAATTAGAAACCTAGAGAACACTGGCGATTACCGGAAAGCCTAGTTTAAGATGTTCACAGAACACCCATCAGTTGACTTGATGTTTCATGCTTAACTCTATAGCTACCCCAGGTAGCGGCATTCGTTTTGTATTCAGCCTGTTGATGGCGATCGGTCTTCAGACAGTAGCTCAAGCCCAATCAGAAATTTATAATCCCAAACCACTACCTACGACCAACGAAATTACCGATACCCTCTCTCAAAAGGATATTCCTACTGGCCAAGGAGGGTTTGCACGGGATTATATGGTCAAATTGAATGAAGGCGATAATGTGGTCATTGATCTGTATTCCGATCAGTTTGATACCATTATTACCCTACTGGCGGAGGATGGAACTACGGTGGCTGAAAATGATGATGGGCCCGATGGCAGTACCAATTCCTTGCTCTTTGCCCGAATTACTGAGTCAGGCACGTATATCGTACGGGTACGCGCCTTTGGGGAAACGTCTGGCGGCCAGTTTAATTTGAAGTTAACTCGCTTACGCCCGATTTAAATTAGAAGGGGAAGGCGATCGCCTTTCCCTAAAAATTTCCTCTTTAGGGGATTGACAACCGCAAGAATTTAGTGCTACGTTAGTTAAGCATTGAAAATAAGCCGGGATAGCTCAGTCGGTAGAGCAGAGGACTGAAAATCCTCGTGTCGGCGGTTCAAGTCCGCCTCCTGGCATTGAAAAAAGTCTTGCAGTGCAAGACCTCTAGCTCCTACGCTAGGCAAAAAAGTCAGCCCTAATCTCAAATCCAGTTAATGGGAAAAGAGAACCAGGCAAGATGCCCGCACTCCTGGAATCGGTTGATCTGACTGGAGTGGGAGCGTCTCGCTCCCTGGATTTTTAAGGATGTTATATCATGTCCGCTAAATCAGCTATAACAAGTCATTGCGTTTACGAAGTATGCGCGAAGCGCGAGTGGAACGAAGTGGAATGAAGCAATCTCGATCATCTCGCTAATTGTAGCAGCGATTGCTTCCCTCCGATCGCAATGACATCTATTTAACCGGACTTGATGTTAGACCTTGAAATTGGCAGTAATGCGATTCATGGCTTCTTCCACATTTTCTCGACTGTTGAAGGCCGAGATACGGAAGTACCCTTCTCCCGCAGCACCGAATCCTGAGCCAGGAGTGCCAACTACATAGCACAAATTAAGCAATTTGTCAAAAAAATCCCAACTCGACAATCCTTGGGGCGTTTTCACCCAAATATAGGGAGCATGAACGCCACCATAAACGGTTAATCCAGCCTCAGAGAGCTTTTGACGGATAATTTGGGCATTTTCCAGGTAAAACTTGATTAAGCCTTGAATTTGGCTTTGTCCTTCTGGGGAATAAACCGCTTCTGCTCCGCGCTGCACAATGTAGGAAACGCCGTTAAATTTGGTAGATTGACGACGATTCCAGAGTTGATGGAGGGTAACTTCTGTACCCTCGGCAGTCTTGGATTTTAAGCTCTTGGGAACCACGGTATAAGCACATCGCGTTCCCGTAAATCCGGCATTTTTCGAGAAGGAACGAAATTCGATCGCACATTCTCTAGCCCCTTCAATTTCATAAATGGAATGAGGCAGTTCTGGATCGGTAATAAACGCTTCATAGGCTGCATCAAAGAGAATCACGGAACCATTGGCTCTAGCGTAGTCTACCCAAGCTTTTAGGTCAGCCTTCGATGCCGTTGCCCCCGTGGGATTATTGGGGAAACAGAGGTAAATTAGATCAACGGGTTGATCCGGTATTTTAGCGGTAAAGTTATTCTCCGCCGTAATCGGCAGATAGAATAAGCCTCCATATTCGCCCTTATCATTAACTGGCCCGGTATGACCGGCCATGACGTTAGTATCTACATATACGGGATAAACCGGATCGGTGACGGCGATGGTGTTATCCTTGCCGAAAATATCGAGAATATTGCCTGTATCGCACTTGCCGCCATCGGAAACAAAGATTTCTGAGGCATCAATCTCACATCCTCGCGCTTGAAAGTCCTGGCGGGCGATGGTTTCCCGTAACCAAGCATACCCCTGTTCTGGGCCATATCCCTTAAATGTAGCGCGATCGCCCATTTCCTCTACTGCCTTAATCATCGCCGTGCGGCAAGCTTCCGGCAAAGGTTCCGTCACATCCCCAATTCCCAGCTTAATAATCGGAGCATCCGGATTAGACTCAGCAAACACCTTCACCCGTCGGGCAATCTCCGGGAACAAATAACCCGCCTTCAATTTGAGATAATTTTCGTTAATCGTGACCATTGTGGCTTTCTTGAGACTCTTTCTACTAGCTTAGGCGTAAACCGGTATCATAGGGAAGAGGATTTATCCCGCCAGAGCCAAGGGAGATTCTGGCAAAAAAGCCAGGACAATCTGCTCAGAAGGTACACCCAGATTGTGCAAGTCCTCAGTTATTCCCTGTTCCATACCGTCATATTCCAGATAAATACGCTCATCTTGCAGGGTAATGTAGATCAAGTTACCTCGCACTCTGCGCCCTTGGCTCCAGCCAGTTTGCATCAGGGCATAGCGATTTTGGGTGTCATCAAAAACAGTATCTAGCCGAATTTGCCCATGAGAGGGGGTTAAGTGGGCATATTGGCTAATCACTTGTTTGACTTTCTCTCTTAGAGTTGCGGTATCCATTGTTTTACCTCTACAGTTTCCACATCTACAATCAATAGATTCAGTGGCAAGTCTCGGATAACCAGTTTGCCAATTGGCTCTTGAAATAGCTCATTGTACACTTGGGTACTGACGGCTAGATAGAGCGATCGCTCTGGGTCAACCTGTGCTAACAGTAGTCGATACAGGGTATATTGACCCATGGCTTGTTCGAGTTCAGCAATAGGCGATTTGCCCCGCAGTTCCTTAATCTCTATGGCAATGCGGTAACTCCCGCGCTCGGCTCCGATAAACCGTCCGCTTATTCCTAAGTCTACAAATAAAAATCGCTCCCCATAGGAGATAACATAGGGATCGTCGGTAATTGTCCACCCTTCTTGTTGTAGGGCAACTTTAACCTGAGCATGAATGGCATCTCTAGAGGGCATCACCTGCGCTAATTTTCGTTAATCGCGACTACTAGCTTAGGCGTAAACCGGTATCATAGGAAGAGCTTTAATCATGCTGTGAAGTCCAATTATCGAGAGCCGATGAATTATCTAGTTGCCGTATTGCGCGATCGCATTCAAGCTGAAGGAGTCTACTGTGCCTTAGAAAAAGCAGGCTTACCCACTGCCCAAGTCAACATCTTAGGCAAAGGATACAAAAGTGCCGATGAGTTTGGCCTGATTAACCCCAACCAAGCCGCTCAAAAACAAGCTCGACTGATGGCAACATGGCTTATCCCCTTTGGTTTTTTTGGTGGCGTTACCTTTAGCGTGATTTCTGGACTCAATACTTTTGCCTGGGCTGGAGAAGTCGGCAACCATATTGTTGGGGGTATTTTAGGGGCGGGTTCTGGTGGACTAGGAGCTTTATTTGTCGGCGGTGGTGTCGGCTTAATTAGTGGGGGTGGCGATGCTCTCCCCTATCGCAACCGCTTACGAGAAGGAAAGTATCTAATTGTGGTACAAGGTTCGAGTGGTTTAATTGAAGAATCTACCACGATCATTCGTGCCTTTGAACCGGAAAGTCTGCAAGGCTATACTGCCCCCAATCCATCCTAAACCCTAGCCATGCTGAGAGTGATTGAAGCAAGTCAAGCACAAGAGCTAATCGCAGAACTTGATACCTATCTCCAGGGGTTTTATCCTGATGAAAGTAATCATTTAGATTCGGTTGAGGTTCTCTCTCAGGAGAATGTCCACATGATGGGCGCTTTTGTGGATGGTGAATTAGCGGGAATTGGTGCAGTGAAAGTATTTGATGATTATGGGGAGATGAAGCGCCTGTATGTGAAGCCAGAGTTCAGAGGTCAAGGATTAGGTCGAATGCTCATGGGTGAAATGGAAAACTATTTGATGAATTTGGGCATTCGCGAGGCAAAGTTAGAAACTGGAATTTATCAATATGAGGCGATCGCTCTCTATCGCCAATTAGGATATGTAGATTGTCCACCCTTTGGAGACTACGGAGAAGATCCGTATAGTGTCTACATGGTGAAAAATATACTCAAAAAAATGTGATGCAGGATAGACTCAAATAAGTGCATCAGCAAAGCAGGGAAGCATTCGCGCTTTAAATAAAAATGAGACATGATGTTAAGTCAATTTGTAAGGTGGGCAGTGCCCACCCTACTGGACCGGCAAGCTTAAAACTGTAGGTTGGGTTGAACGAAGTGAAACCCAACTTTCGTCAGACGGGTGTTGGGTTTCGTTCCTCAACCCAACCTACACTCTTACCCCCAATTTTAAGCTTGCCGATCCACTACTCGTTGGTGTCTCACTGTTAGTTGAATTAACTATATAACTAATCCAACGAACTTGATATAGCGCTTTCCGCTTCGCGGACATGAACGCGCTAGGGAATAGGGAATA
>NZ_JAQOSO010000043.1:525-36995 GCF_030068505.1 Roseofilum capinflatum BLCC-M114 | reverse complement strand
GGAGTGTTATCCCCAAACTTGGACGGGAACGAATCGCACGCAATGACATACTATACAGCGCTTCGCGCTAGGCAAAAGGCAAAAGTCTTGTTGCAAAAGCTTCTGAGCGTTCAACTCTGTATTCCCTAACAGAGCAAAGTGCTGTATCTTTCGTTATAGCCAGGGCTGATCCCATTCTCTGACCTTATTCCCCATTCCCCATTCCCCATTCCCTATTCCCTATTCCCTATTCCCTATTCCCTATTCCCTATTCCCTATTCCCCATTCCCCATTCCCCATTCCCTAGCGCGAAGCGCTAGAGACTCCTTTTTTGGTACAGTGAACCTAAAGCCAGAAACAAGCGGGAGGGTGAGAAGGGAACGTGAACGATCGCACGGGGAGTCAAAATTCAACCGATCGAGAGGATCGCAGTTCAAGGGGCGATCGCATTGCGGAAAGTTTACTTTCGGCAGGTAGCCCCCCTTCCACTGGCGATCCCTCTGAGGTTTCTTGGGATAATTACGGTGAGCAGTTATTAGATTTAGCCGCTCGAAATGGCGCAGAAGCGGCAGAGGTGTTTTTATCTAAATCTCATTCAACCCCCATTCTCTTTGAAGCGAATCGCCTAAAAAGTGTCCTCACTCACCATAGTGAAGGGGTAGCCCTACGCTTATGGAAAAATGGGAAACCGGGATTAGCCGTATCTCATGGCTCCGTTGCCCCCGAACAGTTAGTGGAAAAGGCGATCGCCCTTTCAGCACTGCAAGAAAAATCGGAGTATGTGGAGTTAACCCCTGGACGTAAACAAGTTTACCCAGACTTGGGCACATGGGTCGAGGGTAAGCAGCTCCTAGCCTGGGGAGAAGAGGCGATCGCCCAGTTGCGAGAGACCCAAGGGGATATTCTCTGTAGCGCTGAACTCGACAGTGAAGCGGAAAGCACTCGCCTACTCAACTCGGAAGGTCTCGATTGCAGTTATACCGATACCACCCTCAGTGGTTATCTGGCTGTGGAATGGGTACGCAGTGATGATTTTTGCACCATCGGTGATGGACAGGTGCAACGGGATACCCTGAATCTAGGGGAAATCGTCTCCAGAATTCAAGACCACCTGACAGCCTGCGATCGCAATGTTGCCGCCCCAAAAGGGCGTGTGCCGATTCTGTTTACCGCCAAAGCTGCCGATCTTCTTTGGGAAACCCTCAGCGCTGCCCTCAACGGTAAACAAGTCTTTGAAGGGTCTTCCCCTTGGGCTGACAAACGGGGAGAACAGGTCACCTCGTCCCAACTCACCCTGTACCAAGACCCCCAAATCGGGCCCTATAGCTGCCCATTTGATGACGAAGGAACTCCAACCAAGTCCCTGGTCTTTGTGGACAAGGGGAGGGTGAAAAACTTCCTGTGCGATCGCACCACCGGTCGCCAATTGGGAACCGGAACTACTGGCAATGGATTTCGACCCAGCCTCGGCAGTTATCCCACTCCCTCTCTGTATAATTTAATTATCTATGGTGGAACCAATCGGCAGCTCAAAGACTTAATTGCCTCCTTGCCAGACGCTCTGATCGTCGATCAAATCCTAGGTTCAGGAGGGGGAATTTCCGGAGACTTTTCCATTAATGTGGATTTAGGCTATCGAGTCCGGAATGGAGAAATTATCGGTCGCGTCAAAGACACCATGGTAGCAGGCAATATCTATCACTGTCTGCGAAATGTAGTAGAACTCGGAGGCGATCGCGAATGGAATGGCTCTTGTTATACCCCATCGGTCATCGTCGAAGGCTTATCCATTACCAGCAAACTAGACAATTGAGGATCAACAACGGACAATAATTCTAAACATTTTTAATTTTTTCGGCTGTCGCCGACCTGAAAATTTTTAATTTTTAATTGAACCGTGCGCCCTCTCCTTCTACCCAAACGACGGGTAATGATTGCCGAGGCTTGTCTGATTGGATTAGTCTCCGGTTGTAGCGCCGTATTACTCAGAAATGGCATCGGTACATTGGGAGGATGGCGCATCTGGCTCACCCAAATCTTCCCCGCTTGGTTTATCTTACCCCTCATGGGGATGACCTTTGCCTTTCTTTCTGGCTGTTTAATTGAAGCCTTTGCCCCTGAAACCCAAGGTAGCGGTATCGCCCAAGTCAAAGCCGTCCTCGAAGGAACCCCTCTTCCCCTCAGTTGGCGCACTGCTCTGGTGAAGCTCACGGCTGGACTCCTTTCCCTCTCCTCTGGACTCACCCTCGGTCGTCAAGGGCCAACGGTACAAATTGGAGCTGCCCTAGCCTCGGAAATTGCTCGAATTTTTCCCACCTCTCCCAACCATCGGCGGCAGATGGTGGCGGCGGGAGCAGCCGCAGGTCTGGCGGCCGGCTTTAATGCCCCGATCGCGGGCATGTTATTTGTCCTCGAAGAACTCCTCCATGATGTATCTGAACTCACCCTAGAAACGGCGATCGGAGCCTCCTTTATCGGTGCAGTCGTCTCTCGCATCTTTGGAAATGACTTCAATCTCAATCGGGAAGTCAGTGCCTCCGTAGCCCATTTCTCTGCCCCAGAAATCCCCGCCTTCCTGATATTAGGTATCCTAGCCGGTCTTCTGGGCACACTCTTTAACCAAGGCATCATTACCAGCCTCACCCTCAATCGTCGGCTATCCCTGACTCTACCCGCTCGCATGGCCCTAGCGGGTCTGATTTCTGGCCTCTGTATTGCCTTACTTCCTCCCAATTTTAATGACCATGCCGGTTTACGAGAACTCCTATTAATCGGGGATCTCCAAGCTAATGAAGTCATTCTCGCCTTTGTTGTCCATTTTTTACTCACCTGTTTAGCCTATGGCGCAGGCACACCAGGGGGACTTTTTGCCCCCACCCTCACCCTAGGAGCCGCTTTGGGGTATTTAGTCGGCTATCTCCTCGGTTTACCCCTAGGGGTTTCTCCCGATACTTACGCCTTAGCAGGAATGGGAGCCTTTTTTAGTGCGGTGGGTAAAGTTCCCATGACCAGTATTGTGATTGTGTTTGAAATCACGACTGATTTTAATTTAGTTTTACCCCTGATGATTGTCTCGGTGGTCGCCTATTTTGTATCGAGTTTACTAGAGAAAAACTCCTTGTATCAACGGCTGTTGATCTGGAATGGCATGGAACCGCAAAATGAGCAACGAAAAACGCCGGAAGGTTTTGACGAGTTAATTGCCGAGGATCTGATGCAGCGTCGGGTGGAAACCTTGAATCTCCATTTACCCTTAGATCAAGTGGTACAGGCTTTCTCTCGCTCGCACCATCGAGGTTTTCCCGTGGTTCATGAAGGACAATTAGTTGGAATTGTGACTCAAGGGGATCTAGAGAAACGCCCTCAGAATCAGAACGCCCTGCTCGGAGAAATTATGACTGCCGATCCGGTCAGTGTTGCCCCCTCTTGTCCCTTGAGTGAAGTAGTCTATTGTCTCAATCGTTATAAACTGAGCCGTTTGCCGGTGACTGAGGGACGTAGGTTAGTGGGAATTATTACCCGCAGTGATATTATTCGGGCGGAGTCGGATTTGTTAAGTGGTGTGGGGCCAGCCCTGGGGCCAGCCGGTGGTACTTCTTATGTCATTTATCAAACTCATGGCCCAGCCCTCGGTCAGGGGCGAATTTTGGTTCCGGTAGTCAATCAGCGCACAGCAGCCCTGTTGTTACAGATGGCAGGGGCGATCGCCGCCGAGCAGAATTATGAGTTGGAATGTTTGCAAGTGGCCGTAGTCTCTGATAATACTCCCGTCGATCAAGCCCGGATAAATTTTGATCCCTTTCAACGCTGGACAGACTATACCCACCGCCTGGGTGAAGATTTAGGAATTAGTGTACATACCCAGGTTCGAGTGACCCATGATATCGGGAAAACCATTTTGGAGACCATTAAGTATCGCCATGTGGATTTGTTGGTCATGGAATGGAAAGGAAAAACCACCAGAGAGGGGCGAATTTTTGGGGATGTGGTCGATACCTTGATTCGCCAAGCCCCTTGTGAGGTCGTGTTGGTGAAGTGGGCTACGCGCGGACAGCAAGCAAAATGGCATTTTAACCGGTGGTTATTGCCTTTAGCAGGGGGCCCCAATGCGATCGCCGGGGCCGAGTTATTACCGGGTTTAATCCATTTGCGAGAAATTCATTTGAGATTCCGTAGGGGGGAGCAGCCGTTCTCCCCTACTCAGTTTTTCCCACCCGAAATCCAATTATGTCAGGTCTGTCCCCCAGAACCCAACGCTCAGGTTCCCCTGGTATTGGGAGAGGTACAGCAATTTTTACTCAGTCGTCTAAAATCCTTTGGAGATAAACGCCACAAAAGTTTTCGATTACCGAAGTTAACTCTGGTTAAGTTAGTATCTGAACAAGTCAGCGAAGCTATCATTAAGCAAGCCCAAGAGTCCCATATTGATGTGGTGATCATGGGGGCATCACGGGAAGGTCTACTCAAACAGGTGATGAAAGGCAATATTCCAGAGGCGATCGCCTCTGGATGTGATTGTACCGTTATTTTAGTGCGTCAAGCCGTCTCCCTAACTCCCCCTTTAGACACTGGGGATTAAACCGGGGCAGATTTACACAGTTGGGAATTCAATGTTTAAAATAGAAGTAGACATTATTGTGAATTTTAGTGTTGTTTTTTTCTGATGAGGATCAATCGTTTATGTTATTTTCCTGGTTACCCTCCATGTCCTGGACTCGCACTCAAGGGACATTAGCAACCCTTTTAGCATTAGGCGTGAGCGTCTTTCCCCTACCGAGTCTAGCCCTAGAAGACCTACAATTACCAGAAGAAGTAGGATTACCTAGCCGCCGTCAAGCCGGTGGAACCCGTGGCCCCTGTATTACCGATCAAAACAGTCAACTGATGGCCATTATTCCTGAATTTAACGTAGGCCGCACCCTCACTAATTCACCAACTGTATTTGTGTATTTACCTAAGCATACGACCGATCAAGGGATGCTGATTGTGCAAGAATTAGATCAAGAAAAACTGGCTCAATCGGGCTTGACTTTAGCCGATATCGATGCACAAAATCAAGATCAATTTTTGAAATCAGAATTTGAAAGTTCTGTTCCTCTGAATCAGGAGTCAGGCATCTTAGGTATGCCTCTGAGCAACTATCCTGAGTTACCACAACTCGAAGCAGGAAAAATTTATTTGTGGGCGTTTCAGTTGGTTTGTAATAATACATTCAGCGACTATACTCAAGGATGGATTCAGGTAGTCCATGCCGAGGGAGAGCAAGCCCCCGTCAAAGCCCAATTGGATATGGCTAAATCCGATCGCGATCGCGCAAAAATCTATGCCCAAGCCGGTCTATGGTACGATTTGCTGGCCACTTTAGCTCAGTTACGTCACAGCGCATCTGGCCCCGATCGCGATCGAGCCACTGTAGATTGGCAAAGCGTCCTTACCCATCCTCAAGTGGGCCTAGAGCAGATTGTTGATGCACCCCTGTTATCGAATCGTCCAACTTCGACCGTTTTAGCTCCCTAGTCTACCTGAGTCAACAGGCGGGTTCATTAACCACTAACCCCCATTTTTAATGTTTTCTCCTGTCGCGGACATGACAATTTTTAATTGAACTATGACTGCCACACCTTATCGATGGGCGATCGCCAATTATCACCACGCCATCCGCGCTGGGATATTCAACGACCAAAATCTGGAACTGATACGCGGAAAACTAATCGTTATGCCACCAGAGGGAGAACCCCACGCTTACTACAACAGCGAAGTTGGGGACTATCTGCGGAGTCTGTTGGGTAACCATGTCAAAATCCGTGAAGCGCACCCCATTACCCTCACCAATGACTCAGAACCGGTTCCCGATCTGGCCATTGTTAAACCTTTGGGACGAGTCTACCTGGAACACCATCCCTATCCTGGGGATATCTTTTGGATTATCGAATTTGCCAACACCACCCTGACTCAAGATACAACGACTAAAAAACAACTATACGCTGAATCAGGAATCCCGGAATACTGGGTTGTCAATCTCCAAGATGGTCAACTCCAGGTTTACACTCAGCCCCAAAATGGGGACTATGCCACAGAAACAATCCTAACCACCGGAACCCTATCCCCCACGGCTTTTAAGGATATCGAGATTCAAGTCCAACGGCTCCTTAGCGCTTAAGCTAGTAGCCTATACAAGCAGATCCCGCCCACCCTACCCGATACTTTTATCCTCTGTTTTGCCTGTTATCTATGCGATTCTGTTCCAGTTTGAGGAGAATTTCTTGATGAACGGTCTGGGTAATGGGATAGAAATACGCTAACACTCCACCGAGTATCACACAGGCCAGGGGAAGCAGGGTAATACATAAACGAATGGCTAAAAGTGCAGAATCAGGTTGGACAGGAGCTGTTGATCCGGCGATCGCCGATTCATATCCCGACCACTCCAAAATCTGGCCCACCAAGGCTAAACCCAGGGCCAGACCCATCTTTTGTAAGACCAACATAAACGAATAGAACACCCCCTCCCGACGTTGACCGGTTTTCAATTCATCCAGATCGATCACATCCGGAAGCATCGACCAAGGGATTAAATAGCCCACAGACACCCCAAACCCGGCAATAATTGAGAGCAAGAGCATTAACCCCACTTGACCCGGTTGCAGCAGAAATAGCCCCAATTCCGTGATCAGCCAAAACCCGGCCCCCAGGTAATAAACCGCTTTTTTGCCTAACCGGTAACTGACTTGACTCCACAGAGAAAGCATTACGAGGGCAGTTCCTTGCACAGCCAAAGCGGCCACGAAAAACAGAGAATCGGGTAATCCCATCCAACTGACCACATAATATTTAAGCACCGTGGCCGTGACTTGGATGGCTAACCAGGAGGAGAGATAAATCCCCATCACGAATAGGAAGGGCCCATTGCTAAAGGCAATCTTGATTTGATCGACCAGGGGAATAGAGTCTTCAGTATGGGTGAGTTGTCTCTGTTTTTCTATGCGTTTGACCGGTTGGCGAGTGCCCCAAATGGATAGATAGAGGGGAATGACTGATAATACGGTAGCCAGACCAGCGAGTACCAAATGTTGCAGTTTAGGGTCTGGAATCAGTAAGGAGAGGACTAAGCCTAGGATCAAGGAAAAGATACTGCCGCCAATGGAGAAGGTGAAGCGAAATCCATTCAGGGTAGTGCGTTCATTGTAATCTGGGGTGAGTTCGGCCGTCAGTGCTACATAGGGCAAATTGACCATGGTGTAGCCTAGATTAAAGAAGATGCTGATGACCACGTAGTACCAAAAGGTTCCCCATTCACCGAAAGGAGGGACAACCCAACAGAGGAAGAAAAAGAGACCGAAGGGAATTGCGCCCCAGATCATCCAAGAATGTCGCCTTCCCCATCGGGATTCGGTGCGATCGCTTAAAAAACCAACGATCGGGTCATTAATTGCGTCCCAAATTTTACCAATCATTAACACCTGACCGGCTAAACCTGGGCTGATACCTGCCACATCGGTTAGGAAGGGTAAAAAGATAAACACCAAGAGATTGGCGGTAATGGCTGGCCCTAAATCTCCCAGGCCATAGGATAATTTCTGTAACCGGGTCAGGGTAGATGGGGATGCGTTGCTCTCAGAGGTCATAGGTTAAGATCTGCTAAAATTATGGGATAATTGGTTTTCCATGCAACTCGGTTTACCCTGGGCATAAGTATTTTATGATGCTCCCTCGATCCCCTTCCCTAATAGACTTGTGATGTCTGATTTATTTGTTTCTTGGTCAGAATACCACCAGAAGATTGAACAATTGGCAGCCCAAATTTATCAATCGGGTTGGGAATTTAATCAAATTGTCTGTCTTGCCAAGGGGGGTTTGCGTGTTGGAGATATTCTCTGTCGATTATATCGGAAACCCTTAGCGATTCTTTCTGCTGCATCATACACCGGCCCGGATTATCAGACCAGGGGTCAAATTCAATTTTCCCGTCATTTGTCTATGACCACGGAGGGTTTGGGGTCTCGGATTTTGTTGGTTGATGATTTGGCTGATTCCGGGATTTCGCTGCAAGAGAGTATCGCTTGGTTAAAGAATTACCGAGATCGGGAAGGAGAACCGGAAAGCGATCGCCCCCAAGAGATCCGCACAGCCGTATTATGGTATAAATCCTGCTCAGTCCTTGCGCCAGATTATTATATCGATTATCTCACGGATAATCCCTGGATTCATCAACCCTTTGAACTCTATGAGCAAACTCCCTTGGAGGAATTGGTGGCTAAATATAGCGCTTCGCACGGTAAGGGGTAAGGGGTAATGGGTAATAGGAAAACCATTTTTCACGCTAAATTAAGTCAATATAGCACTACGGGAAAGGCAGTAGGGGTTAAAAAATGTTCGCCCCTACTTTTAACTCGTTCATTTACAGCTCTATTATTGAGTCTCTTATTCACGGGATGTAAACCGAAATCTCCAGAACTGACCACAATTGAGCCTCTACCTCAAGACCCCTTGATTCAAGTTTATTTTAACTCTTCTGAAGCCTCCAGTTATACGGAACCTTATCGTGAAATTACTCGCTTAGGAGATGATTTAGAAGCGGTTATCATTGAGGAAATTAATCAAGCTCAAACCAGCATTGATATCGCTATTCAAGAGTTTCGTCTCCCCCAACTTGCTCAAGCTCTAGCCACTCAAGCCGAAGCAGGAATAAAAATCAGAGTTATCTTAGAAAATACTTATTCTCGCCCTTGGAGCGATTTGACTCCCCGCGAAGTTGCCCAATTAGACAGTGACGATCAAAACCAATATCGGGAATTTGTCAAACTTGCCGATATCAACCAAGATGGTCAACTCTCTGAGGATGAAATCAACCAACGTGATGCCCTGGTTATTCTGCAAAATGCCCAAATTCCGGTCATTGATGATACGGCGGATGGCTCAAAAGGCAGCGGGTTAATGCATCACAAATTTGTGGTGATTGATAACTATCGGCTGATTGTTGGTTCGGCTAATTTTACCACCAGTGGTATTCATGGGGATTTCTATAATCCTGACAGTCGCGGCAATGCCAATCATCTGCTGACGATACAAAGTCGCGAACTAGCGGCGCAATTTAGCCAAGAATTTAATCTAATGTGGGGAGAGGGAGCCTCTAGTGCTAACCGTCCTCAATTTGGACTGCAAAAACCTCTACGTCCGGCTGAAAGGGTGGTGGTTGGCAATACACCGGTTTCTGTTCAGTTTTCTCCCACTTCTCCCTCCGAGTTGTGGACAAATAGCGCCAATGGTTTGATTGGGAAAACATTGAAAACGGCTCAAGAAACGACAGATTTAGCCCTGTTTGTGTTCTCCGATCAACTTTTAGCTAATATTCTGCAAATCCAGCATCAAAATGGGGTTGAGGTGCGGGCGTTGATCGATCGCGGCTTTGCCTATCGATACTATAGCGAAGGATTAGATCTGCTGGGGCTGGCGATCGCCCGTGAATGCAAAACAGAACCCGACAACCGCCCCTGGAGAGCCAAAATTGAGACCGTCGGCACGCCAACATTACCCATAGGCGACAAACTCCACCACAAATTCGCCCTCATTGACCAAAAAACTATCATTACCGGCTCCCAAAATTGGTCAGAAGCCGCCAACCTCAAAAATGATGAAACCGTCCTTATTCTCACCAACCCTACCGTTGCCGCCCATTTTAACCGCGAATTTCAGCGCCTCTATCGCAGCGCCAGCCTCACCCTTCCAGAGCGCATTTCCGAGCAACTTGCCCGTCAAACCCAAGAGTGTCCCCAAATCGAAGCCCAAACCGACCACCCCATTCGCGGGAAGCTAGTTAATTTGAATACCGCCACTCCAGAAGAATTAGAAGCCTTACCTGGAATTGGCCCAACCCTAGCCCAACGCATTATCGCCTTCCGTCAACAGCAGCCTTTTACCTCCCTTGAAGATTTGGATCGAGTTCGAGGGGTAGGGCCGAGTTTATTGAGAAAATTGGAAGGACGAGTGACTTGGTAAATGTCGGTATTGCCTGATACTAATATTAAAGTTACATAGGGTTCAGGGGAGAGAGGAGTTGTTTTAAGCGCCGAATTTGTTCAGAGGTTCCCATACAAATGAGTAAGTCTTGGGGAAATAATAAGGTTTCTCCCGTTGGCGCACCGATGACGGTTCCATCTTGACGACGGATGGCGAGGACAAGAACGCCAGAGCGCGATCGCAGTTGCATTTGTTGTAGAGATTGGCCAATGTAGGGACAGCGATCGCAATCTAGCCCAAATTCTTCAATCAATAAAGAGCGATTTTTACCCGTAATCATGCCATCGACAAAATGCATCACTTGTGGCCGTAGGGCTGCTGTAGCCATTTTCCGACCCGCAGTAGTATAAGGAGAAACTACAGCATCCGCGCCTCCTCGATAGAGTTTCACGGCTGCTTCATCGGTACTGACGCGAGCGATCGTCCTAATTTGGCTCTTGAGGGTTTTCGCTGATAAAATTGTATACAAATTTTGGGCATCAGAAGGCAAAGCAGCAATTAAACAACTGGCTAGATGAATACCCGCCCTTTGCAAAGTATCATCTAAAGTGGCATCTCCTTGGAGGACGAGATAGCCTAAACTCTGGGCAGCTTCCAGGGCTTCTGGTTTAGAATCAACAATCACAAAAGGAACCCCTTCCTCATGAAACTCCAGGGCAATTTGTTGCCCCGTGCGACCAAAACCGCAAATAATATAATGGTTGACTAAGTTTTTCAGCACTTTCTGTTGTCGTCGCAAACGCATTCCTTCTTGAAAATAGCCTTGAAGGAAGGCTTCTGTAAATCGATTGACAATATACCCAATGCTAATCACTCCCAGAAAAATAAGAGCGATGGTGAAGATCCTACCCCGTGCCTCCATGGGTTCTACTTCCCCATAGCCTACCGTAGTCAGGGTAATAATGGTCATATAAAATGCATCAGGAAAAGACCATTTTTCAATGACCATATAGCCAATGGTTCCCCACATGCAAACGAATGTTAGGGCAAGAACGCCGACTAGGAGTTCTCGTTGCATTCGTTGATACTGTTGTTCGATGGAAGACACGCTCGATAGGGAATAGGGAATGGGGAATGGGGAATGGGGAATGGGGAATGGGGAATGGGGAATAGGGAATGGGGAATAGGGATCTCCGTGTTCCCGCGTCTCTATCTTCCTATTTTCTCCTGATTTTTCACTCGAATAATATCTTACACTGGTGGTGTGATATTATGCGGAAATTTAACCTTTGTATAAAGTGGGGAAACTTATGGGTGAAAAAGGGAAACTGAAGGCGATTATTTTTGATGTGGATGGAACGCTGGCAGAAACAGAACGGGATGGTCATCGTTTGGCATTTAATCAAGCCTTTTCTGAAGCCGGATTACCGTGGCAATGGTCTGCCGAGTTTTATGGCCAACTTTTAGAAGTGTCGGGAGGAAAAGAGCGCCTGATTGCCTATGTTTGTCAGTCTCATCCCCAGTTTGAGCCTCCGGCAGAATTAGAAGTGTGGGCGGCCCAATTGCATCGTCAGAAAACGAAGTATTATCGACAGTTGCTGTTAGAGGGTTCAATTCCCTTGCGACCAGGGGTGCAACGGTTAGTTGAAGAGGCTAGAGGTGAAGATATACGGTTGGCGATCGCCACAACTAGCGCTTTACCGAATGTCATGACCTTATTGGAGAAGTTTTTTCACCCTAGCACGTTTGAACTGATTGCAGCCGGGGATATTGTAGCCCAGAAAAAACCTGCCCCGGATATTTATCACTATGTTCTGGAGCAAATGAATTTGTCGCCTAGAGAGTGTATCGTGATTGAAGATTCCCCCGCCGGGGTACAATCGGCCACTCAAGCAGGTTTACCGACTTTAGTCACCCAGCATGAATATACCCAAGATCGTGACTTTCCTGGAGCGATCGCCGTTTTGAGCGATCTGGGAGAACCGGATGCTCCCTTTGAAGTCATTCGCGGGAATTTGGGAGATTTTACATATACCACCCTCGACACTCTCGCCTTTTTGCAACAGCAGGCCATGGGTAATAGGGAATAGGGAATAGGGAATGGGTAATAGGGAATAGGGAATAGGGAATAGGGAATAGGGAATAGGGTAGAGTAATCAAGCCCCCATCTCCCCACCAATTAACCATCAGCTACGACCGTGCTTTCACTCCCTTCATGGCTCGTTTTCACCCATTTTAAGGTTTTCGGGCGTACTGCAATCCGGGCAGATGTACTGGCCACAATTAAGAGCCAATGGAGCATATAAACTGTTCCCCTCAAGGTTTGCCAGAGGAGTGTGGGCAAATGGGCAACTTTACCATTAACGCGATTGACACGCCGAATCCCTTGAACCATAGCAATCACAGACATGCCGATCATCAGGGCTGTCATGGGACTATAAACCGGCAGCCGATTTTTGGCGATCGCCATTAAACAATCCGGAATTGCCGCATTGGGGAGAAAATATTGGATAATCCAAAAGGTCAACATATCCCAAATTTTCATCCACGATATCCGCCCACTAAAAATCAAGCGCCAATAATCCATATACCGTTGATATCCCCCCTCTGCCCAACGATTGCGTTGATGCCATAGGGCTAAAGGAGTGGTTACCCCTTCTTCCTGTACCGGGGGATCGAGGATAAAGTCCACATCCCACTGTTCCAGATGTAGGCGTAGGGTTAAATCCAAATCATCGGTAATTGTCTCCTCATTCCATCCCCCACATTGTTGGAGGGCCGTGCGTCGGATAAATTGACCATTACCCCGTAACTCTCCAATCCCTCCCAGGGCAATCCGTTGTTGCTGGAAATAGGAATCGAGGGCCATTTCCGAGGCTTGGCTTTGAGTCCAAAAATTGACCGAAGCATTGGCGATCGCCTTTTGCAGTTGAATCGCCCCCACTTCTTGGCGATCGAACCCTGGCAGTACCCGACGCAATAAATCCGGGGAAACTTGGGCATCCGCATCAAACACCGCCACTACCTCACCTTGGGTTAAGGGTAACACCTGATTAAGCGCCCCCGATTTACCCCCAGTTGCACTAGCCGATCGCCGCATGACATGCAGATGGGAATAGGTTTGGCCCAGGCTCTCCAGCACTTGGGGGGTGCGATCGCTACTGTTGTCATCAATCACCCAGACTTCATAGCGGTCTAAGGGATAATCCTGAGTACAGAGCATTTTGACTAAACGAGCAATCACCGTTTCCTCATTTTTGGCCGCCACCAACAAAGAGACAAAAGGAACATCTGCACCCGGCTCTCGATCCAGAGACTCTAAGGGTCTTCTCGGTTTAGCTGTTAAGACTCGAAGGGAATGAATCCCCATCAGGGCAAACATTCCCCAGATCAGCCACAGACTCCACGAGAGCAAATGGAAGGCGATCGTCCCACTCCAAATTACAATTAATAACACTGCTGCTTTTCGTCTGCGGCCCTCATAGACCACCTGATCGAAACAGGAAGCATTCATCTCCTCCTGCACCGCATCTGTAGACATGGATTGAAAGACTTGACGATCTTCATTTAGGAAATTCTGACGATCGTCGATAGAATTGGACTTCTCCGACATAAGGTTATGGACGCTCTTATCCTGACTGAATATTTGATCGATCCCCTCCGCAAGCAGAGGGTCTGTGCTTTATTGTAACGAACTGTGGATCGCTGCTTAGAGATCGGGCCAAGGAATCACTTGACAGTTACTCAACTGCATGGGTGACAATGTAAGATAAACTGAGAAATCTTTATTGTTAAGACACTGGTGTAAGTACAACGTTTATGACTACCGATCTCAGTGCCATTGAACCCGCTCAAGGTGGAGTGGTTGGGGTTTATCAGCCTTACTACCAAGGTAACAAGCGTGCTGCCTTGCCCTATGCCATAAGTGTGTATGAGAAAACCTCTCTAGAAGGGGAACGCCGGATTGAGAAAGGAGAGAGCATTCCTTTTTTGGCCACTTGGTTTATTGTCTCCAAACTCCCCGCAGATGAGACAGTCTGTCGGATGCAGTTTGATGGTCAGTCGGAACTGACCTACGAGGTGAAACTGCCCAATCATGAATTTATCGAGTTTTTGATTGAGTTGTATGTCAATTGGCGCAGAACGAAAATGATTGATTTTTCCCAAGCGTTCTACCGAAAGCTATTACGATTAGATGACTAATTCATGATGATTAACAAGTTGGGAGTGCGTGTGTGACGGGTATCAGCCAATATCTACTAATAGGTTCCCTAGAATCCTACAGTGGTAAGTCAGCAACATTATTAGGGCTTGGAGCGCAACTAAAAGAGCGAGGCTTCGATATTGCCTATGGTAAGCCTTTATCGACGGGACATGGAAACCTGATGGTTAAAGGAATGGATGAGGATGGGGCATTTATTGCACAAATCCTAGATCTACCTGCCGATCGCCTCTATCCGACGTTGGTTTCCATGGATCAACAGACCATTCAACAGCGATTATCCCAGGGTAATGCAGGTAAGGGCCAAGTCACGTTTGAACCCCATTATCCCCCATCTCCGGAGCAATTAGTGCTATTGGAAGGGCCAGGGACTTTGGATGAAGGGAGATTGTTTGGCTTGTCTTTAGCACAGATGGCCGATCAACTCTCGGCGGGAATTGTATTGGTGATTCCGTTTGATGGCCAAAAGGTGATCGATCAGGCTTTGTCAGCTCAGGAGCGTTTGGGCGATCGCCTGATCGGAATTGTCGTTAATGATATTACTGCCGACTTTATCGAGAGGTTTGACCAAGAGTTTGCCCCCTATCTCGAATCTCAAGGCATTGCCATCTTGGGCCAGCTCCCCCGCAGTAATTTATTGCGTAGTATTAGTGTTCGGGAATTGGTTAGCCGCCTAGAAGCAACTGTGTTATGTCGAGCCGATCGCCTAGATTTGATGGTGGAGAGTTTGCGGATCGGAGCCATGAACGTCAATTCAGCTCTGAAATACTTCCGTAAAGCGGAAAATATGGCCGTCGTTACTGGGGGCGATCGAACCGATATTCAATTGGCGGCCCTGGAAACTTCGACCCAATGTTTAATTCTCACCGGCCATCTGTCTCCCTCAGAACTCATTATTAGTCGAGCTGAAGAGTTGGAAATTCCTATTCTTACAGTAGATCTCGATACCTTAACCACTGTGGAAATTATTGATAATGCCTTCGGCACAGTACCGATCCAAGAGCCAGTTAAAGTCCAGTGTATGTCTGAGTTGACCTCTGCCCACGTTGACCTCGATCGGCTGTTGGACTCCCTCAAGAGCAATTAAATGGAGAGATAGGGAGATAGGGAGATGGGGGAGATATAGCCCATTGTTGACTCCTAATTTCTTACTCTCTACTCCCTATTGGCCAGTGCCGAGCGCTATGGAATTCCCCTCATCCGACAAATTATCTGCTAGAATAACTCCGTCGTAGAGCCTAGTTGTTATTGGCATTGAGTCAATCCTTAGAAATTCCTAAATTTGATACCCTAGAGCAAGAACTGGCAACGATCCAGCAAACTGGATCAAAGCGGCTGGCCCTCCTCGGTTCTCGCCATGTCCCCATAACTCATCAACATCTGATTGAAACGATGAGTTATTCCCTGGTTCTATCGGGAAACCACATTATTACCTCTGGAGCAACGGGCACGAATTTTGCCGCAGTCCGAGGAGCTATGCGGGCAGATCCCAATTTACTGACCGTCATTTTGCCTCAAAGCTTAGACCGTCAACCGAGAGAATCTCGAAAATTACTCGAACAAGTGATTCACTTGGTGGAAAAACCAGAGAACAATGAATTGTCTTTGGGTGAAGCGAGTTCGTTGTGTAATGGGGAAATTATTACCCGATGTCAGCAACTGATTTGTTTTGCGTTTCACGATAGCTGGACTTTATTGCAAACTTGCCGTGATGCAGAAGAGCAGCGTAAAGTGGTAACCTTGTTTTACTTTGATTGATGATTATGAGGTGATAGGTTTGTCCGTTTCTGTTTCTGCTCTGTTACTCTATGCGATCGCTGGAGCAGCGTTTTTAATCTATTTTCCCTTTCTTTGGGTCGCCTATGCCCGCTTTCAAGGGGGGATGGCTTATTTAGAAACCCCTAGAGCGCTCTCGGATCAATTGCCAGATTATGCGAAACGAGCCAATTGGGCCCACCAAAATTCGATTGAGGCCTTTATGCTTTTTGCGGCGGCTGCGGGGATGGCCTATGCCACTGGAGTAGACTCTATGGTGGCCGGTTGGGCAGCCTTAGTGTTCTTGATCGCTCGTGGGTTATATAGTATCTTTTATATTTTTAACATTCCCTTGGGGCGATCGCTCATGTTTGGCATTGGCTCCTTGTGCAATTTAACTCTGTTTGCCTTAAGCTTTCTGCAAGTGAGCAGTTAGGTTTTGGCTTTCCCCGAAATTGGGGATACACTCATATGGTGTTCGATAGTGTCTTAATTGTTCCTATGGCTTCTTCCTATTCCTTTGATGTAGTTAGTGACTTTGACCAACAAGAGTTAGTGAATGCTCTAGACCAAACCGAACGGGAAATTAAATCCCGTTATGATTTAAAGGACTCGAAAACGACGGTGGAGTTGGTAGACGATACGATTACCATCAATACCGATAGTAATTTAACCTTAGAATCGGTGACTACCATTTTGCGGACTAAAGCCGCCAAGCGTAAACTCTCGTTGAAAATTTTCCAATTTGGAGACATCGAGGCGGCTGGAGGCAACCGAGTCCGTCAGGAAATTAAGCTCAAGCGCGGTATCGATCAGGATTTAGGCAAAAAGATTAATAAGCGCATTCGGGATGAGTTTAAGAAGGTACAAGCCTCGATTCAAGGGGATTCTTTGCGGGTGTCATCTAAGTCGAAAGATGATCTGCAACAGGTGATTCAGATGTTGAAACAGGAAGATTTACCGGTGGACTTGCAGTTTACTAATTATCGTTAAGTTGGGTTATGGGGAATGGGACATCTTCCCATCTCCCCATCTGCCTATTCGATGATAATCTCCACTCGACGGTTGCGTTGTCTTTCTGAGTCGGAGTCATTAGCGGCTAAGAATTGAGTTTCTCCATAACCCACTCGGAGGAAATGGTAGCCATCTCCTAACCCAGCATAAAGATATTCATAAACCGATTCTGCTTGTTGTAAGGAAAGGTCTAGGTTTTCTTGGGTATCGCCTAAATTATCCGTATAGGCGTTAATTTGAATGGTCGTATCGGGAAAATTGCGTAAGTCGGCAATCAGGCTATCGAGTAACTCCGATTGTTTGGGATTGAGGGTGGTGCGATCGCCTTCAAACAGTAAGTCACTCGGTAGCGTTACCATGAAGACCTTGGGAGAAGCGTGACCCAATTGAGCCGATAACTGTTGCTCGAGTAAACTCAGGCGAGTCTTAATCGGTTTTTGGGGAAAGGGTTGATTGAGTTGGACTTCTAACTGGGTGAGGCGATTTTCCCAGGTGTTGAAGTCTAATCGAAGTTGATTGAACTCAGCTTGGGCCTGCTGGCGCTGTTCTAGACTCAGGGGAGGGACAGTGGCTGAAGGGCGAAATTGCCACCATTGGGCGTTGAGGGGATTAAACGGTTGCTGCAAAACCCGTTCAATCCAGGGCATTTGGGGATTGGGATCGGGGTAAAAGAAGGCGATCGCTATACCCAAAATAAAGGCCATAGAGCTGCTCACCCCCAGCAATAACAGGCGAAATAGGGTTACCAAGAGAAACGTAACCATATTTCCCTGAGATGGGGGAGAGGGGGGAGTGGGAGGGGTTGGGGAATCAGGTGCTTCAGTCACAGATAGGTTCTATACAATCAGCCGAATGGGTCAGCCCCGGATTGAGAGACCAAAAGAATCGTAACGTAAAATCGTCACCTGAGCAGTGCGATCGCCACAAGAACACAAAGAAATTTTAAATCTCTTCCCAACCCCTTCCTTTTAAAGCCCAATTCCCTGTACCCTAGTAAAAACAGGAAGGACTCATACTCCTCACTGGGGCTTTGCTTCTCACCCATCCCCCATACGCGAGATTGAAGTTCGATGCCTAAATTCCCACAGAGCCTAAAATCGCTCTTAACTAACCCCTCAGTGCTGCTGTTAGCACTGTTACTGCTGCTGCTGCCTAAATCTGCAATGGCTGGGGCCATGAAAGATTCGGCCTCTGGTAATTCTACCCCTGAAGCTGCTGCAACCCCCATGAACCCAACTTCAGAATATAGCGATCCCCTCGATAGTCCCTATCCGATTCCCTGGAATTGGGTCATGAATACCTATGCAGAAGTTTCTGCGGCCGATGGTTCAGGACTGCGCTATTATCGGACTCCTTCCTTGGTGTCTCCCGATGGCCAATATGCGGCCTATAGTCGGATTCAGTTTCAAGTCCGAGCGCAACTGCATTCGAGTCGAGTCACCAGTGTGATGTTTTTGGAGAATTTACAAACCGGTAATCTAGAGGTGGTGACGGCTGCTTCTCCTTTGGCGAATAATCCCTTTGATGGTAACCCAGAAGCGCAGTTGCCAGGGGTGATTACCATGTTAGTGCCGGTGTCTTGGTCAGAGTTGGGCGATCGCCTGCTGGCGCGGCAGTTTGAAGGCTTGTTTAGTTCTTCTACAGTATCAGATTATGCAGTAATTTGGAACCGTAATCTAAATAAAACGACCACAATCGCCCCTTCTCAGGTGGATTATAGCCATGCGGTACTCCTCGGTTGGTCAGAACATAATGCTAACCATGTGCTATTTCGAGCTGGTATTCTCGGAGATGAGAATTGGCCGATGTGGGCAGTGAATCCAGAGGGTAAAACACTACTGGCAACGGGCGATCGGCCTCAGACCTTTGGCCGTTCTGTCTCGGAAGCTTGGGCTGGCCCCCAAGCTCATTATCGTCGTTAACTTTGTTCAGGGTAATGCGCTTCATCAGAGTTGAGCAAGGGGCTGAGGCCCCTTGTTTTACCTCTAGGGACGTTTTAATCGTTCATCACTCTTCCTTCTCCCACTAAGGTAAAACCCGCCCAAGCTTTAGGATTGGGAAAGGTCTCTAAGGTGGTTAACATGGCTTGACGCAAGGCGGCGGCGCGATTATTGCTTGTGGGTAATTCCCGATAAAATGCCTGCATTAACTCGGAGGTGGGAGCATCTGGAACTGCCCACAAGGAGACCAATACACTAGGGGTTCCCGCCGCAATCAGGGAGCGGGATAAGCCAATAATGCCATCTCCGGTAATATCCCCTCGTCCCGTGTTACAAGCACTGAGAACCACCAACTGAGCGGTTAAATTGAGATCGAGGATTTCCTCGGAAGTCAGCCAGCCATCGGTTGCGCGGGTATTGCCGGTGGGAGTGAGGGCTAAGGCTCCGGGGGTGCGAAATCCTAAGACTTCCAGCTCATCTAATAAGCCATGGGTGGCTAAGTGAATCAATGGGGCGTTTTCTATCTGTTGGGCGATGTTTTCCTCGGTGGCTTCGGCTCCAATCAGGGGTTCAGTGCCCAGTAAATCGGCAATGACGAGGGCTTCTGCTTCTGCACCGGGGAGGGGGTCAAGGGGTTCCGGTTTGCCTTCGGGAGACTCGGCTAGGCTGGGCATTTTGGGGTTGCCAACGACTAATGCACCGGTGAGATTGGAGGAGAGTTGTTGGGTGCGTTGGCGAGCGAGTCCTAAGACTTGAATGGACGGGGCGGTGAGTAGGGTATGTTTCTCGATCAGATATACCCCTTGTTGATCTTGTAAGGCGGGAAAGGGGACTAGAAATAAGCTGCCTTGGGGGATAAAGATGACGGTTTCTTGGGGATTATTGGGCAGTAAATCGACAATGGGTTCAATTAGGAGTTCGTAGCTTTTCCTTAATCGACGGTTAACGCTCCGTTTTTGGGTGTTGGCAGGGGGTTCTAGCTCGTTGTCTTGGACTCCGGAGCGGGTGGCTTGTACCCAGTCATTGACTCCCTGTTGAACGCCGCGACTTCTGCCGGTGACGGCGGCGACGCGGGTACGTTCGGCGGCATCTTCTAGGGTAATGCCTAAGTCTTCTAGGTTTTGCGATCGCAGCTCAATCAGTCCATTGGGCTGAATTACCCAAATATACAGCGTCTCTCCGACGATGGAATATTGCACCAGGGTGGCTTGTTGTTCTTGGGCAATACGGCGGATTTCCGCTAAGGTGGGCGGGTTGGGCGTATCAAAGGTTTCTGCACTTTGACCGCTTAAGCGAGCGGCAAGCAGTTCTACAAAGGCTCTGGCTCTGGCGCGTTCGGCTATTTCTAGGGCGGCTTCGGTTTGCTCTTCGGCAATGAGTGCCTGTTGCAATTGTTCGTAGGTGGTAATTTGGGTTTCAAACAGGGAGACTTTATCGCTATCGCGTAAACCGGGGCGCAGAGATTCCCACAGGGTAATGGCTTCTTGTAAGGGGGGGATGGCGCGGCTATAATCATCTTGGCTGAGATAGACTGCGCCAATTTGATTGAGAATTATACCCGATCCGGCGCGATCGCCAATTTCTTTCCGAATCTCCAACGCTTGGCGATAGGAGTCCAAAGCCGTTTGGGTGTCTCCTTGAGCGCTGGCTACTTGGCCCAAATGGGTTAAACTACTGGCTATACCGGCGCGATCGCCCATTTGTTCCCCTAGCTCAAGCGCTTGATTGAGAAAAGATTCGGCTTGCTGGAACTGCTCTAAATAGCCATAGGTGATGCCAATTTGATCGAAGGTATTGCGGATGCCAAAGTCTTTGCCATCATAGCCATCCGGCAGCAAGTTGTAATACTTGAGGGCAGTTTGGGCAGACTGGAGCGCCACTTCATGCTCGCCCATCTTATTCTGCACCCGTGCCAAAGAATTATGCAACTCGCCCTGATCCTTGGGCAGTTCATAGAGTCCCCCTTCCAAGGGAATACCCCCCTGTTCCTGCGCTTCCATATTCTCCAGCGCTGCTTGCAAAGCCGATCGCGCTTGGGAATATTGTCCTAATTTCTCATAACTATCGGCTAAACTGGTCAGGGATGCTCCAATTCCGGGTAAGTCTTGCAAGGAGCGACGAAGGGTTAAAGCTTGCAAACGGATGGTAATCGACTTAGCATATTCGCTCAGTTGGCTGTAAATATCCCCCATACGATTGAGACTATCGGCTTCCTTGCGGCGATCGCCACTCTCTTGATACACTTCCCTAGCCTGGGCAAACCTCGTTAACGCTTCCTCAAAATTCCCCTGTTGATAGGCTTGTTCCCCTTGGGCAAACACATCCAAAGCATCATCACTGAATAAACAGACGGTTGCCGGAGTAACCGGGCACTTTTTCTCCACTAACGGGTTATTTTGCAGATCCAGCGCCGTTAATTGGCGTAAATTAGGGAAAGATGGGGGTAGGTTGCGGATTTGGTTGCGATCGAGAATCACATAACTAAGCTGACTTAAATTCCCTAAAGGCGTAATATCCTCAATTTTATTCCCCGACAACAACAAAAAACTGAGCTGACTCAAATTCCCCAAAGGCGTAATATCCCGAATCTGATTAAAACTCAAATTCAGCCCCTTCAAATGAGTCAAACTCGACAACGGCGCAATATCTTCAATCTCTCGGTTGACTAAATCCAGACTAATAAACTCCCCTAAAACCTGCTGCGCTTCCCCACAGTCTGAGGTTTCCGCCATCTGCAATAACACAGACACCGTATGCTTTTGTGATGGGGATATCCTGCTATCCTCGCACCAATCTTGAAAAGATCGCACCTGCGCCACGGAAGAGCTTCCTAGGGGAAAACCGACCCATAATCCCGAAACCACAACCGTACAGAGTGTGCTTAAATAAACTTTTGTAGCCTTGAAACTCACCATGATTGTCTCCTTACTCCCTATATTGTCCATAAATTCCCCATAAATTATGAAGTCTTTATAAAAGATTCAAACAAGTCTCGCCCAAAATTCAGAGAAACTACGGAAGACAAATCTCTGTATTGATTCTTATAATAGATTGTAACAACAAAAATTTCCAAGGGTGCATGGAAGAGCGTATATTTTATTTTTGATCATCATATTTTTGATAATCATCAGGTTCTTCCCTACAGTATTGACACAATATTTACTACGCTTTACTACTCATTTCTACAAAACGGAGTTAATCCAATGAAATCCCATACAGCTCGTACCCTGGCCCTTGCTACTGCTACAACTACAGCTTTACTCTCTGCACCCTCGGCCTATGCACTCTCCTTAAGATCTGACTTATTTAATACCTTTAACTCAATGGTCAGACAAGAACGCCTGCAAATGGAAGATAGTGCTGCGAGTCTGTTGGAGTTAGACCCAGAAACCTTACGCTGGACTCAAGGAGCAGATTCTGTAGATGTGTTCTTTATCAATGAAGGGGCAGTATTCCGCAACCAATTGCTCTACTCCGCTAATGGTGGAGCAGCACAAATGATTTTTGATGATATTGCTTCTCCAGACAGCATTATCCCAGAAACCGATGGGCCCATGCAGTTAGGAGAAGGGGTAAGCTTGGGAACCTTTACCGGTGATACTTCCCTAAATTTTATGATTGAAGCTGACGGCGCACAGAAAGAGAACGGTCATATCTATGGTACTGATGTTGCCTTGAATCCTGATGGTTTGCAGCACCTAGTTGCCTATGAATATTTTGACAACATTGAGGAAGAAAATTGGGTTATTTTAGGATTTGAAGACCTCTATGGTGTTCATATTGATGATGGAGGATGGTCAGATAGGGATTTCAACGATGTAGTGATTGCTGTTCGGGGAATTACTGGCACTGGAGTTTCCGTTCCTGAACCTTCCAGCACGGCTGCTGTTTTAGGATTAGCTGCATTCGGGATAGCAGGTCTGCGTAAAAGCAAGAAAGAAGTTTAATCCAATCTGAAACTAAAGATTAGACGCTCAAAAGACTAGATGTAGATGTAGGGGTGAATGGCTGTTCACCCCTACAGATTTTTTAAATCCATGCCCAACACTGTTGCTCAACAAACAGCAATCGGTTACAAATATTAATTACCTCTTGATAAGATAGTTGAGAACCTAAACCTTCTAGAGAGGAGAGCTTTCCCCATTGATGATAGTGCTAAACCGATGGATGAATAAAGCATCTGGGAAATTGCCGTTACGGATGGTGCTAATTGTACCATTTTTAGTGCAAATTTTTGCTGTTGTTGGATTGACTGGATATTGGTCATATCGCAATGGTCAGGAGGCTGTTGAAGAATTAGCAACTCAGTTACGGGAAGAAATTACGAATCGAATTGAAGAACATTTGAATACCTATCTAGACACACCCCATTTAATTAACGAAATTAATGCCCATGATTTAGAATTAGAGAAATTAGATCTACAAGACATTACAGGATTAGAGCGCCACTTTTGGCAACAAATCCAGCTTTTTCCCGAAGCCTCCTATATCTATTTAGGCACGCCATCCGAGTTATTTAGTGGTGCAGAGCAAGTAGTTGATGGCATTCCCAATGTTGCCTATTCGAGAACCGATAGTCCAGATCAAAGTTTTGAAACCTATGCCACGAATAAACGCGGCGATCGCACGGAGTTATTATCCGAAGTTCCCGGTTATGATGTATTAACTCGACCTTGGTATTTAGCCGCTAAAAAAGCGGGTAAACCGGTTTGGGGAGATATCTATGTTTGGGTAGCACCCTATCCCAATGTGGCCTTACCTGCGGTGCGTCCCTATTATAATCAGGACGGTGACCTAGAAGCGGTCTTTGCGGTAGATTTATCTTTGCTGGCGATCGCCGATTTCCTAGAAAAACTAGAAGTGGGAAAAACGGGAGAAACCTTTATTATCGAGCGCAATGGCTTATTAGTGGCTTCTTCCACTGGCGATTTACCCTTTATTGAAGAAAATCAAGAGCAAAAACGTATTCAAGCTGATCAGATTGCCGATCCGTTAATTCAAAATACCGCTCAATTTTTACATGCCAACTTTGAGAACTTAAAAGATATCTCTAATTCTCAACAATTGCGCTTTGAACAAGAGGGACAATGGCAACTGGTTCAAGTCACTCCCTATACAGATGATTATGGATTAGATTGGCTCATTGTCGTGATTGTGCCAGAGTCGGATTTCATGGCGAAAATCCATGAAAACAATCGTACCACTATTTTCCTCTGTTTAGCCGCGTTGGGGGTAGCAACCGTTGTGGGAATTATCACTTCTCGATGGATTGTACAAGCCATTTTTAATCTGAATGAAGCGGCCAAAAAAATCTCTAGTGGGGAATGGCAAAATAGTGTCGATATCAATCGGACAGATGAATTAGGAGAGTTGGCTCGCTCATTTAATTCTATGGCGAATCAGCTCAAATCCTCTTTTGAAACTCTAGAGAGTCAAAAAGAAGATTTAGCCCGAAAAAATGAAGACCTGAAACAACTCGATGAAATTAAAAATACATTTTTAGCTAATACCTCCCATGAACTCAGAACGCCCTTAAATGGGATTATTGGCATTGCGGAATCCTTGATTGATGGAGTCACGGGTGAGCTAAAACCAGCGACTCGTTCTAACTTATTTACGATTATTGCCAGCGCTCGTCGGTTGTCTAATTTGGTCAATGATATTTTAGATTTTTCTAAGTTACAACATCAGACCATTAGCTTGCAACTGAAAGCGGTCGATTTACATTCTATTGTCGAAATTGTCTTAACTTTATCTAAGCCGTTAGTCGGGAAAAAAGACTTAGAACTGATTAATAGTATTCCTGTGGAGTTTCCTCCCGCAGAAGCTGATGAAAACCGTCTGCAACAAATTTTGTATAACTTAGTGGGAAATGCGATTAAATTTACGCCATCAGGAACTGTAGAAGTGAGTGCAGAATTGATTTACTCTGGCGATCATCACTCTCATCTATCGATTTCAGTGTCGGATACGGGAATTGGTATTTCAGAAGATAAGTTTGATCAAATTTTTGCCTCTTTTGAGCAAGCGGATGGTTCAACGGAACGGGAATATGGGGGAACGGGATTAGGGTTAGCGATTACCAAGCAACTGATCGAACTACATCAGGGAACAATTACGGTAACTTCTCAGATTAATCAAGGATCGAGGTTTACGTTTACTTTACCTATTGCTTCCGGTGAAGTCGAGAGGTCTGCCTTAAGTGTACCGCTCCAAAATTTTGATGCTATGTCTGCGATGTCTGAGGAGGAAGGATTAACGGGTTCTGAATCTATGGAGCCGGTGGAGATCGACGATCAATTAAAAATTTTGATTGTGGATGATGAGCCGGTGAATCGTCAAGTGTTGGTGAATCATTTATCTTTGAAAAATTATGGAATTTGGCAAGCGAGTACGGGTCAAGAAGCTTTAGACTTAATTCGTGATGGGTTAAAACCGGATTTGATTTTGCTGGATGTGATGATGCCGAAAATGACGGGATATGAGGTTACGAAGCGATTAAGAAAAACGTTTAATGCGACGGAGTTGCCGATTTTGTTACTGACGGCTAAAACTCAAATTCAAGATATTGTGACGGGTTTGAATGTGGGGGCGAATGATTATTTGAGCAAACCCATTGCTAAGGATGAGTTATTGGCACGGTTGCGGACTCAGCTCAATTTGAAGCGTTTGAAGGCGGAGAATTTGTATTTAAGTGCGGAGTTGGATATTATTCGCCGGATGCAAGAGATGGTGTTGCCTTCTGCTGATGAGTTAAAGGCGATCGCCGCTTTGGATATTGCTGGATATATGCAACCGGCTGAAGAGGTGGGTGGAGACTACTATGATGTGTTGGTTGAGGGCGATCGCCTGAAAATCGGTATTGGCGATGTCACCGGCCATGGTCTCGAAAGCAGTATCATCATGATTATGGCTCAAACTGCCGTCCGTACCCTGCAAGAAAGTCAACAAACCGATCCTGTAGAATTTCTCTCCATTCTCAATCGGACTCTCTATGGCAATATCGAGCGCATCAACTCTGATAAAAGTATGACTCTTGCGCTTCTCGACTATAGCAATGGAGTCATTCAACTGAGCGGACAACATGAAGAAGCGATCGTCGTTCGCCGGGATGGATCGATAGAAAGAATTGATACTATAGATCTTGGACTTCCCCTGGGTTTAGAAGCCAACATTAATGAGTTTATTGCCCAATGTCAAATTCCCCTGCATTCTGGGGATGTAGTGGTTCTCTATAGTGATGGCATTCCGGAAGCACCCAGTGCTGACAAGGGTCGATATGGTATCGAGAGACTCTGTGAAGTGGTTCAAGCCAATCACCAGCGATCGGCTGAAGACATTCGCCAAGCCATTATTGCCGATGTCCAGGATCACATTGGGGAGCATAAAGTCTTTGATGATATGGCTCTAGTGATCCTGAAACAAAAATAATCGTCTCACTGTTAATTGAATCGACTATATAGCTAGTCTAAATGATTTAAGTCACAGACTAATGATCGGGTTTGAGTAAGTCTATTTTACCATCTTCTGGAGATTTGAATCGAATAATTCGTTGGGGTAAAAGAGGGGGAATTCCGGATTTATCAAAAGCTTCTTTAATCATGTCCCGGACAACTCCTTGAATTTCGTCATGAATCCCTCTAGGGTTACTTGTGGGTTTGAGCTTAGTCATAGTACGAATTGTCATATGAGAGGGGGTGAATTCTTCAATCCCATTGAAGTCAATCGGTTCTAAGACTTCTGGGTAGTTTGCTTGTAACTCTTCACTGACTTGTTGCAAAATTCCATAGATTTTCTTGACATTAGCTTCATAGGAAATCGGGATATCAACGACAGCATAAATATAATCTCTTGAATAGTTTACGACTTCCTCAATATTTCCATTGCGAATAATATACACTTGACCGTTGGGATGGCGGATGCGAGTGGTTCTCAGTTCAATGGCTTCTACGACTCCGGAAGCGTCTCCTGTCTCGATAAAATCTCCAACTAAATAATAGTTTTCAAATAAAATAAAGAACCCACTGACCATATCGTTAATCAAGTTTTGTGCCCCTAAGCCTACTGCTAAACCCAATAAACCGGCTGCGGCTAAAATGGGAGTAGGATCAATTTCAAATACATCTAAAATCCAAACACCAGCGCCAAAGTAGATGAGGTATTTAGATAAACTTTGCAGTAGGGGAGTAATGGTCATTCTCCGTTGTTGTTGAGTCTCGGATAAATTTTTATCCGTGAGCATGACTTCTTCAAGCAGAAGTTGAACCAGTTCAATAAAGACCCGACTGAGGAGAATAATGACAATTAAATTGACCAGTTTTTCCCCCACATTAGCCAACCCAGTAATAGTCTGAATTAAGCTAATGACTTGAGTCACCATGTTGACATAAATGAGGGCTTCTAAGCATCGCTTGGCAAAGGGAACTAGATGCTTGAGATTGCTGTAGTATCGATAAATTAAAGTTTCTGGCTTAAAGTAAGATTCAACTAAGTTATCTAGGCTATCAATAATTGCTGTTGCTGCCTGTAAGGTGAGGATACTCAAGGCGATAATGAGATAACCAATTAATAGAGTTCTTAGGTAATTTAATCCTTGTTGCGGCAACTTAAAAAAGTAGCCACTGAGATAGAGTGTAACCAGCCAAAGTGTATTAGTGAAATGAAATTGAGCTTTCTCTAAAAATGCATCAGTTTGATCGTAAACTGAGGTTAATTTAGCGAAAACAGCAAAGTCTTTGACCCGTTTCCCAGCTTTTTTTAGCAGTGGATCGAGGTAACGGATGATGGTTAAAGTAACGATGATTAGACCGCCACTGATAAAGATTCCATAGAGGAGTGTTTGCCAGAACTCTTTGGGAATGTTTTGAAATAACTCTAGGGTGTACCGAGGTAGATTTTGTTCTCCTCGATAGATCAAAAAGACATTGAATAGAATAATGGCAAGACTGAGTATAAACCAGGAAAAGGCTAGAATTTTTTTGGAGATTTTGCGAATATTATTAATTGAGCTTTTTTTGTCTTTAAGCCATGATAAATGATAACTTTTTTTGAATAACCAGTTCAGCAGCCAGTGCAGAACCATAAATGTGACTAAAACAATGAATAATTCCGCAAAAATAATCGATAGATTGTAAAAATTAATCATGAGGTTTCCTCTCTTGTCTACTCTATGATTCTTGGCTGCTTTATTGAGTGGGCTTGTGATATCAAGTTGTAGGTTGTAGGGGCGAACGGCCGTTCGCCCCTACATATACGGGCGTTGTCGATAGATCGTGGTGTCTCACTGTTAATCAATAAACTATAGAAGGATATCTTGCCCACCCTAGGATGACTTGAATGTATAGTTGTTTAATTGGACTTGATAGGATTGATTTACACTGAGAGCCTTGATGTTTAACTCTCAGATTCTCAGTGTAAATCAGAAAAGTCTATCAAAATGTAAAGTTTATTATCGATTTAGGCTGCGCTTATTAAGTAGAACAGAATTTATTATTTTTATACAAAAAAATAAAGGGGTGAACGAGAGTCCACCCCTACAGCAGGCTTTAGTAATTGAATTAAACTAGCTCAAGTCTTCTTCTACACGACCGTAAAAGATTCCTTTGATTTTCACGTCTACAGGTTCTTTAGCCCCTAAATCCGTATCCGAAGGTTGGACACTGACAAAAATCCCACCAAATTCTCCTGTGCTGGGGTCAACTTTCGTGACTTGTAAAGAAATTTCTCCTTCACCGACTTGAACCCGTTTCACATTCGCCAGGGTCAAATCTTCAGCGTCTGCACTCGAAGGTAAGGCAACGGCGTTATCATAACCTGTCGCTACCCCCCGACCTTTAGGATCGAGGAAAGTGGCTCCCCGATAGGAGGGAACGCGGAATTTCCCTTCAAAATCAGTTGAAGTGTTGACACTATCTGAACCCGGTTCAGTTTTAGCGACTAGATTTTTGATGGTGAAGAAGAAGGGGACTTCTTCGCCTCCGGGTAGGAGTACGGTAATAATCTGGAAATCAATCCCACCTTTTTCAGCAAAAGTCAGGGCTTTATCTGAGCTAAAGGTGAGGTCTCCATAGACTTGGGTGAGGCTGGAGGTTTTGCGGGTAAGGACTTTACCGGGTACAAACTCAGCTTCTTTGCGCTTGCTGGTCGCTTCTTCTTTGACAAAATAATCATTAGGTTGCAAGCATAAATCAGTCAAGATGTAGCTTTTGCTGGGATCTAGGGGGATAGAACCTCTAGCGGTTTCTTCCAATTGGGGACAGTTGTTGGCTAAACCTGTGTTTCTAATATCATCATAGGTGTAGTCGCTGCCTACGGCTGGGCCTTCACTACAGGCGGTAATCAGACTCAAACACAAGGCTAGAATGACAGAAATAAAAGCGCGGTATTTCATAGTTGAGTGGTTAGCGTTGACCAAATGTGTTTTCCTCCAACGGAGTTCTGCTGCTCCCCAACTGAGGATAGATGGCTCAGGATCGGGGATCGCCAAAACTCTTTTAACCATAATTTCATAAAATGGTACGGCTAAGATCCCGTTCAGGGGGTTCAGTGAGCAGATTGCTGGTTTAATCGTTGATAGACGGTGGTTAACCCGTGGCGATCTCCCACATTTCCAGGAAAGAGTACCACGGGTAGGTTGGGGAACCGGGGATGGTCGATGGGAGTACGCACGAGGGAGCATCCGGGGAGAATTTGGCCAAGTAGACGAGCCGATCGCAATCTTAACCCGTGACTGAGGACATCATTGGAGGTAATGCCGCCTTTGCTGATTAAATAGCCCATGTCTTCGGGGAGGTTCTCAACCACCGTCATTAGCACTTGCGACACCTGTTTACCAAAGTCGAGTCGCGCTTGAATGGTGGGAAAGGTGAGTTCTTGGCGCGAGGTGTAAATAACCGGGGTTCGCCCTTGGCTGTGGATGTCCTGAACCTGGCTTAAAATGCTCTGGATCAGGCTTTCTTGGCTGTTAGGGTCATTTTTGAGTAAAGTGCTGACATCCACTTCTATGCCCTTAATTTCTGGCTCTTTTAGGAGTTCGGTGAGTTGTTCGGTGGTTTTTTTCACATGGGAGCCGACCAATATTACGCCGGGTTGGCCTTCGCGCACATATTGATTCATATGTTCGGCCATTACCGGTTGCTGGGGCAGTTGGGCTAGGGAGGTGAGAATACTGGCGGCACTGCGAAGGAGGAAGCGTTTACCATGGGAACTGGCTCGCAATAGGTCGCCGGCAAACCAGTCTAGGTCAACTTGGTGTTCTGCGTCTACGACTCCACATTGATTATCGGTGAGGGTCATGAGACGGTCAAAGCTGCCTTCGCGAATATCTTCGAGGAGAAACCGTTGGACGCGATCGCTGCTAATTTGACCTTGGGTTTTTTGAGCCACATAATCGGGAAGATAGGAGTGGGAGTAGCCAAAAACAGAATCTTTGGCAAATTCCGTTTCATGGACGGGGGTAGGCGTGCCGTCCACCATCAGATAATGGATACTATCGCGGGTGATCCGTCCCCCTTCAAAGAAGGCGGGGATGAGAAAATGGCCATCAAAGGGGCCGAGTTCGGCGGCGATCGCATCCGTTTCAATGGGATAATGGCCCCGAAGCGTAGAGTCGGAACGACTGACGACTAAGAAATTTTCGATCTTTTCTGCGGCGATCGCCTGCTTCAAATTTTGGCACACCTCCACCGTCACCTGCCGCGCTTCCTCCGGAGTCAACGCCCTCGTATTCGTTAAAATAAACACAATTGGCGAATCATCCGTTAAGCCAAACCGCAGGGTTTCCACATCCCACTGCATCAGCAACAAACAACTATGCACCGTTTGCGATCCGGTAGGATCGTCGTCAAGAACAATTATTTTCGGTTGGGTACTCATGGGTTTGGGTCGAGCAATAACTCGTCAAATTATACCAAACTCTGTCCCCTGCCCATGTTACACTTCTATTGGTCTGGAAGTTATAATATCTCTAGGCAGTCAATTTAGAGGGAAACTTATGCAATACGAAGCCTTATATCAAAATGGTAAGATTGTGTGGTTGACCCAAAAACCCCCCATTCATTCAGCTCGCATTGCCATTTCTATTCTAGAAGAGTTTCCCACCTCTACTGGACAACGCCGCCAACCTTCACCCTTAATTGCAGGCAAAGCTAAAATTACAGGAGATTTGGTCAGTCCTATTGTGGATGAAAACGATTGGGAATGCCTGAAATAATTCTCTTAGATACCCACATCTGGATCTGGTTTGTTAATCTCCAATGGGAACGGTTTCCTACTGCTTGGGTAGACATCATCTCAACAGCAAGTTTAGTCGGTATAGCTTCAGTCTCTTGCTACGAAGTAGCTTTAGCAGGACAACGCGGACGCTTATCATTGCCCTATACTCTCGATCTTTGGTTGCAAGAAGCGTTAGATCCCTCCGGAATTTCTCTTTTTCCTCTGACTCCAAAGATTGCTTCTCGTGCAGTGCAGCTATCACCCATTCATCGAGATCCGTTTGACAGAATTATTATAGCTACAGCAATAGAATACCAAGCACAATTAGCTACAATTGATGGCTCGATTCGACGATATCCAGAGCTAAGGGATTTGCTGATGTAAGCAACTGAGGAAAGTACGGCGATCTATACCTTTGGGAGAGAGTGTGTTTTACCGATTACCAGCGCGGTGCGCTTAACAATAAATGCGAATATCTTGTCCACATTCATCAGCTAAATAACACAAAGCGCGGAATCGCAAGGCAATGACTTCTTCATAGAGGGGATTTAACTTGCATAAGGGGGGAATATGTCCAATTTTGCGACCAAACAAATAAAGATCGCGGGCAAAAGGACATTGAACGGGAATCATACGACAGAGGAAATGAGCCATGCTTTCGTCACGAATTTCAAAGCGATTGAGCCATTGCCGTAAAGGTTGTAAGTACCGTTTGATGGGGTTATTGTTTCCTTGCATTTCAGGGTTAGCAGGGCGTTGGGTAAAGAGGAAGTTGAACATTAGTTATTGCTCCTATTGCTTTCATACTTTTAGTGTATGCATAAGCTGATTGGATTGCAAGCCTTTTGAAATATAATATTTTTTTATCTCTCATAAGGTGAGCTTACCCATTACCCGCGATCGCCCATAGCCCTACAATCTATCCTGTAAGATGGCGTAGATCTCATCCCGATACAGATCCACATTAGGACAGGAATCGAGGGTCTTTTCAACCACAGGAGGCAGATCTTGGGTCTTAATACCATATTCTCCCAGACGAGGAATCGGTAAAATTTGCACCCAGGCTTCCACAATATTGACCAAGGCATCACAATAATAATGGTGGCTCTGCTGAGTACGGCCATCAAAGAGTTCTCCCACCTTAGCCATTTTCAGCAGAATTGGATTTTGGGTATAACGGGTACGCAAAGCCCTGAGACTCACCCGCAGAGCAGAACCCGCCAACGTGCTACAGGCTATGCGATAGGGAACGGGGCAAAAACTACTGAGAATCAGGGAAAGAGCTTGCAGCAGTCCCACAGAGCTATTCGCTTGACCAATCCCCGATGCACAGGAAGCATAGGCCATTTTTCCCCGCACTGCTTGACTCCCAGCTCCAACTGCACAAGCAAGGAGTAAATTATCTTTGAGCGCTTCTAAGCCACTCCAGATAATCGCCTCCGTTAAGACCGAGGTATGAAGAGCAAACTCGGCTTCCATCAAATGCGCCAAAGTCACTAACCCACAGGTAGCCGTTAGCTCAGGAGAGCAGGAAATATGCAGTTCCGGGTCAAGAATCACAGCATCTGGCATAAATTGGGGGTGAGTGAAAAAGGTTTTGGTTCCTGGAACACCTATCCGGTCGATCGCAATTTTCGGAGTCACTTCATTTCCCGTGCCAGAGTTAGTGGGAATAGCAATTAAGGGAATTTTGGAGTGCGTCAGCCGTGGATTCGTTGCCATACCTTGGATATGCTCGATCGCCCCAGACTCTGGAGGAATATCACAGGCGATCGCCTTTCCCACATCAATCACACTACCACCGCCAATACTGACGATCGCATCAATCGATAAGTCACGGATCTCCTCACAGATACCATCAATCAGAGCATCCGTCGGCTCGCGATCGCAAACCCCATGATGAACCACCTGAGCTGACTCATTCAACTGTGCCTGAATGGAATCGAACTGACCCGACGCTTGCAAAGACTCGGCCCCCGTAATCAACAGCACCCTCTTACCCTCAAATTGGGCAATTAAACTCCTTAATTCTCGGACTTGGCCAGCACCACAATAAATCGGGGGAACCTTGGCAAAACTAAACGCTTTCATCAACAGGGGTTCTCAACTCTAGGGGAGCAATCAGTTTCTATTTCTCCAAAGTAATCGATCTCAGTGTAGATCGTCGCTCACTTTTGATAGCTTTATCTCTCAGTGAAGACTACCACCGACTTTTCACCCTTACACCTTACTATTTCTGATAGAACAAGCCTTATCTATTGAATTTTATCAATAGTTTGCTACGCAATGAACCAATAGCCGATCGCCCAAGGACAGGCCGTTAACATTGTAAGATTTATTTAACGATCTCCAACCCCATCAGAGGATTTTTTTACTCATGAGCGCCACTACCACCCTACCCTCCTTTTGTCAAGGTATTCAGGTTTTTGCCGATCGCCTCCCAGAATTTGAAACCTACGGAACCCAACCCGCCATTGAAGCCGGACAAACCGCCATTAGCGCCCCCAGTGACGAGCGGGCCGCCTACCAAACCCTGCTCGCCGCCGATGCCCTGCGATATCTCACCCTGCAAATCACCGCCTCCAAACAATCCGGACACCCCGGTGGATTTGCCAGCATAGCCGATGCGATCGCCGCCCTCGTCATGCTCGGTCACAAAAACATCCTCACCGAAGTCGGTCACCACGCCCCCGGATTCTACAGCAATATGTTCCTCGACCGCTCCCTCGAAGACATGGGCATCCAAACCGTCCAACAAATGCGCGAACGCTTCCGAGAAATGCACGGACTCCTCGGCCACCTCTCCGGCCAAATCCCCGGACTCCTCAACCCAGCCGGCCCCCTCGGCCAAGGACAACACTTCGCCATGGCCGGAGCCAAACTCCACCCCGGCATCCTCTTCCCCGTCACCATCGGCGACGGTGGACTCGGCGAACCCTACATCATGAGCAGCTTCGCCCACTTCCACACCGCCTTCCCCCAGGTCACCAACTTCCTCCCCATCCTCGTCTGGAACGGCTACTCCCAGGAACACCACAGCATGGTCTCCACCAAAACCAACGAAGAAATGATCCAATACTGGGAAGGCAACGGCTTTGAAGAAGTCATCCTCGTCAACGCCAAAGACTTCGACGACACCAACCAACCCGGAGACTATGTAGACAGCACCCACTTCTCCTTCAAAAACCGGCTCGAATTTGTCCAAGAAATCCTCGAAGCCACCCACCAAGCCGCCCAATCCGCCCTAGGCGGCAAACTCACCGTCCTCATCGTCAAACAACTCAAAGGCGCAGGAGTCCACAAACGGGGCGCAAAATCCCACAACCTCTATCCCGGAGACAGCACCGAAAAAGACTACATCGTCAACGCCCTCCAACAACGGGCCCTCACCCCCGAAGCCTGGCAACTCGTCCGCACCAACTTCGAGCGCTCCGCCGGAGGCCCCGCTTCCCACCATGTCGTCACCGAACAAGAACTCCCCCTCCCCGAACTCGGCCAGCTCCCCTTAACCGAATACCCCATCAAAGGCGACAAAAAAGTAGCCACCACCGCCATGGGCGAGTTAATCGTTCACGTCGGCAAAACCGACCCCAACTTCCTACTCACCAACGCCGACGGTAACGCCGCATCCGGCATCAACAACGTCAACATCGGCCTGCAAATCCTTCACCCCACCCCCGACGAAGACTACTTCCAAGGGCCTGAAGGTCAAGTTTACGAACCCTTAAGTGAAGATGCCTGTTCCGGTTTAGCCGCCGCCCTTGCCCTCTTTGGAGCGCGTACCCTCTGGTGTTCCTACGAATCCTTCGCCATCAACGGCCTACCCATTTGGCAAACCGTCACCCAAGCCATGGCAGAACTGCGCCGTCCCACCCCCTCCACCATCACCCTCTTTACTGCCGGAGCCTTAGAGCAAGGACGCAACGGTTGGACGCACCAACGGCCAGAAATTGAAAACTATTTTGCCGCCATGATGCGGAACGGCAATATTTTCCCCCTGTTCCCCTGTGATGCCAATAGTATTCAAGCCTGTTATGAATGGGCAGTAGGAACCAAGAACAAGGGAATTACGATTACGGCCAGTAAATCCCCCTTACCCATTCGCACCACCCTCGACCAAACTCGCCAAGCCCTCCAAGATGGAGGAATCATTCTCCATGAAACCGAAGGCAAACAAAAAGTAGTCTTTGCCGTAATTGGCGATATGCCCCTCATTCCCACCTTTGAAGCCGCCCTAGAATTAGAAGATGAAGGCATTGGCGTGCGTATCGTTTCCGTCATTAATCCCCGACGGTTATATCGCCCGACTGACGTAGCCTGGGAAACTTGCACAGAAAAGGATAGCCACTTCTTAGATGATGCTGGTTTTGAGCGCTTGTTTGCTGGCGATGCCTTAATTGGTATCACAGGAGGAGCGAGTGCCCTGTTAGAGCCAGTAATGTTACGCAGTACCTGCAAGCGCGATACCTTTGCCTGGAAACGGGGAGAAACCGCTTCCAGCGCTGGGGAAATTATGGCCTACAACGGCTTGAGGGCGGAAAACTTGGCCAAGCGAGCAGAAGAATTGTTAGGCCGTTAGAACAGATCAGAATCTCAAATCCGATCATTGTAGGGTGGGCAGGAGAAGTCGGCTGTTGATTCATCTTCGACAACCTTACGCCCTGCCCACCTTAACCGCTATATCCCTCTTTTGTCACTTTCGGAGATGGCTGCGCTGTAAAAAAACCCGGTTGACAAAACCGGGTATCAGTAAAAGCGGAGATTCAATCCTTGACTCAGGAGAGCAAGACCTTTGGTTTAGGATTCAACCCATTCTAAAGCCGCCTCTTCTTTGGTATTCGTATCGCGAGAAGGGGTTTGGCGAGTAAACTGCATGTGAACGGAACGGGTTTGTACTCCATCAGCAGCAACTGCCATAATCGGATAATCAATTAAACCATCTTGGAAAGACATCTGGAACCGGAATGTTCCATCTGGATTGAGTTTAATGGGTTTACCGCCAATGGTAACCGTAGCATCCGGTTCAGTTGCACCATACACGATGAGTTCTGCATCAGCGACTAACCAGAACTTGCGGGGTTGAATAGGAGGTGCGGAGAAGCCCACTCCAGACATATGTACACCAGACATGGTAGGCATTTCCATACCCACACCGGACATGGTTAAGCCTGCACCAGACATGGTTTGACCGACACCGGACATGGTTAAGCCTGCACCAGACATGGTTTGACCGACACCGGACATGGTTAAGCCTGCACCGGACATGGTTTGACCGACACCGGACATGGTTAAGCCTGCACCGGACATGGTTTGACCGACACCGGACATGGTTAAACCTGCACCGGACATGGTTTGACCGACACCGGACATGGTTAAACCTGCACCGGACA
>NZ_JAQOSO010000043.1:0-425 GCF_030068505.1 Roseofilum capinflatum BLCC-M114 | reverse complement strand
TGGTTTGACCCACACCAGACATGGTTAGCCCTACTCCCGAAGTGGTTAAGCCCATTCCCGAAGTGGTTAAACCTGCACCGGACATGGTTTGACCCACACCAGACATGGTTAAGCCTACACCGGAAGTGGTTAAGCCCATTCCCGAAGTGGTTAGCCCTACTCCCGAAGTGGTTAAGCCTACTCCCGAAGTGGTTAAGCCCATTCCCGAAGTGGTTAAACCTACGCCTGACATGGTTTCTGCTGCACCAGACATGGTTAAGCCCATTCCCGAAGTGGTTAGCCCTGCTCCCGAAGTGGTTAAGCCTGCTCCGGACATGGTTAGCCCTACTCCCGAAGTGGTTAAACCTACTCCCGAAGTGGTTAAGCCCATTCCCGAAGTGGTTAAACCTACGCCTGACATGGTTTCTGCTGCACCAGACATGGTT
>NZ_JAQOSO010000042.1 GCF_030068505.1 Roseofilum capinflatum BLCC-M114 | reverse complement strand
TTGCCTATTGCCTATTGCCTATTGCCTATTGCCTATTGCCTATTGCCTATTGCCTTTTGCCTTTTGCCTTTTGCCTAGCGCGAAGCGCTGTATACCTCATAGCAGAAAAAACTGCTGTATAGTTGTCGTTGGTGGTCAATAGAAAATTTATTTCCATTCCAACATGAATATTAAACCTCGCAAACGCTTTGCCCAACATTGGCTCAACAGTGATGCCATTCTGAATAAAATTATTGCAGCTTCTGATTTGCAAGCCACCGATCGCATCTTAGAAATTGGCCCAGGCACAGGAATTTTAACCCGCCAACTGATTGCCCAAGCCCAAGCGGTGGTTTCTGTAGAGATTGACCGGGATCTGTGCAAAAAATTAGTCAAAAAGTTAGGAGCCTCGGAAAACTTCATCCTCCTGCAAGGGGATATCCTCGCCTTAGATTTAGAGAATCTGCTTTCCCCCTATCCCTTGTTTCAACATCCCAACAAAGTCGTTGCTAACATTCCCTACAATATCACCGGCCCGATCTTAGAAAAACTCTTGGGAAAAATTGCTTCACCTGTGCCAAAAAATTACGATAGCATTGTTCTCTTAGTGCAAAAAGAAGTCGCCGATCGCCTAGTCGCCAAACCCAGTACCAAAGCCTTTGGTGCATTATCGGTGCGCGTCCAGTATTTAGCCGATTGCCAACTCATTTGTCCTGTCCCGGCAAAAGCCTTTTATCCGCCTCCAAAAGTGGAATCTGCCGTCATTCGCTTAACCCCCCGCAGCTTAGAACAGCCCGCTCATAACCCCCGTCACTTAGAACAAATCGTCACTCTGGGCTTTTCCTCGAAGCGGAAAATGCTACGCAATAACTTAAAATCGAGGATTGAGAGCGATCGCCTCACCGCTATCCTAGAACAACTCAACCTCAATCCCCAAGCCCGCGCCGAAGACCTCAGCCTAGAAAACTGGGTTCAGCTCAGTAATACCTTACAGGATACGCCCCTATAAACGACAATTTATAGCGCGTAGCGCTATAGTATTTACAAATCCTGGAAAACGGCATGGATAGCTGGTTCGATATCTTTCGTTATAGCCAGGGCTGATCCCATTCTCCGACCTTATTCCCTATTCCCTATTCCCTATTCCCTATTCCCTAGCGCGAAGCGCTATAACCGCTCAAAGATCGGCTTTAAGAGCAGCTCAGGATCATCCTTAAAAAACATATGACCGCCCTCAAATAGCTGTAAATCAAACCTTGCAGAGGTTTGTTGCTTCCATTGCTCAAACTGCTCGGCAGTCGCCACCGGATCGTTGATTGCTCCAAACATGGCGATCGGCAACTCTAACGGCGGTTCTGATTGATACTGATAGTTCTCATTCACCTTTAAATCTGCCCGAAAAATGGGTAAAAACAACTCCATCAAATCCGAATTTTGCAGCACCGCGTCTGGTGTGCCTCCGTATTGACGCAGAGCTTCAATTAAGATGGCATCTGATTGCAGATAAAGGGGATTATCAATCGGAATTTGGGGCGCACGGCGACCACAAACAAATAAGTATTCTGGTAAACTGCAACCTTGGCGACGCAACTCACGGGTGAGTTCAAACGCAATTAAAGCACCCATACTATGGCCAAAAAAAGCAAACTTTCCTGGTTCTAAACTAGGAATTATCGCTTCCGTAAGTGCCTTAATTAACGGCTCTAAGTCAGTAAAGCAAGGTTCTTTTAACCGGTGTTCCCTACCCGGTAATTGAATCACAAAAAGTTCAATGTCCGAGGAGCTATAGGTTAACCAAGGACGAAAGAACAGAGCGCCTGCTCCTGCGGGAGGAAAACAAAAGAGACGCAAGGGCGCATCAAAGCGCTGAGGAGGGGGAATAATCCACGGAGTCGATGGGTAGGATGCAACCATAGAATACACTAAGAGTGAACAAGCAAAGAGAATAACCATTCAAGCGATCGCCTACGTTGCATCTTACCCTAAAATCCCCAGTCTAACGGACACACCTGAATTTCCTCCATCGGTTCCCTTCCCTAGGTTCTGCTCCTTCATTTAAGATAGAGGGATAGTCCTCAGTGCTTCCCAGTAAGCATTCAGTCAGAAAATTAATGGGTTAAAGTAATGGCAGATAGCAACAGGACAACCCCTGAAGAGAACGAGATTTTCAATCCTGAAGCCAGCAAAATCTTGGTGGTTGATGATGTACCGGAAAATCTGCGCCTGCTGAAAAGTCTACTGAAAAATGAAGGATATGATGTACGCTTTGCCCCTAATGCTAAATTTGCCCTAGCGAGTCTAACCCGATTTGTGCCAGATCTGATTCTTTTAGATATCATGATGCCCGAAATGGATGGATATGCTCTGTGCGAACAATTAAAGAAGAATCCGGACACGCAAAAAATACCTGTTATTTTCTTAACTGCTCTCAATGAAGGAGCCGATAAAGTTAAAGGTTTTCAATTGGGAGCCGTAGACTATATTACTAAACCCTTTCAAGCCGAAGAAGTCTTGGTTCGGGTTGCTCATCACTTGAAGTTGACAGATTTAAATCTCAAGCTTCAGGACAAAAATAAAATTTTACTCCAGAAAAACCATCAACTCCAAGAAGCCGAGCGAGAAACTCGGCTCTTGTTAGAAGTGACTCAATACTTAACCCAAGCTTCCACTTGGGAAAAGGCGATCTCCCAAATCATCAAAAGTATTTGCGATCACATTTTCTGGGATTATGGAGAAGCGTGGTTACCCCAGGAAGACACCCAAACCTTATCTTATCTTGCCAATCCTTTCGCGAATCATCCGACCTTTAAATCCTTTTGTCAACTCAGTGCTACCTTGCAGTTTTCCTTGGGAGAAGGATTACCCGGAAAAATTTGGCAAACTAAAACCCTAGAATGGATTGAAGATCTTACTCAAAACTCTGAACATTTATATACCCGGCAATCCTCCGCCCTTCCAATTGGATTAAAATCCGCCTTTGGCATTCCCATTATGGTGAATCAAACGGTGATGGCTATCTTGATATTTTACCAAAGTCAACCCACCCCTTGTCAATTAAATATCGTTGCCCTGGTTCAGGCGATCGCCAGCCAAATTAGTCTTCTCATCCAACGTAAACAAAGTGAACTGCAACTGCAACAACAAACCCAAGATCTCGCTCAAGCACTCCACCAACTTAAAACCACCCAAATTCAACTCATTCAAAGCGAAAAAATGTCCAGCCTAGGGCAACTGGTGGCTGGAATTTCCCATGAAATCAACAACCCAGTCAGCTTTATCATGGGTAACATCGAACATCTAGAAAGCTATATCCAAGATCTGATTCAAGTCTATTATTCCTATCAGCAATCCTATCCCAACCCTCCCGCTCACCTCACCCAACTTATTGCCGATCTCGAAATTGACTTTACCCTAACCGACTTACCTAACGTCATCCTTTCCATGAAAAGTGGAACCGAAAGAATTACCAAAATTGTTAACTCATTACGTCGGTTTGCCCATTTAGATGAATCCCAACTCAAAACCGTAGACATTCATGACGAACTTGAAAGCGTACTCACCATCTTAAACAATCGTCTGAAACTTCAGCCTTCTCCTAGAAGCAATCAAACCCATGGGCCAGAAGTCCAAGTTCAACGAGACTATGGCTCATTACCCAAACTTGATTGTTTTGCCGGAGAACTGAATCAAGCCTTTATGCAAATTATGATGAACGGTATTGATGCTCTACAGGAACGATATCAAGCGGAAAAACAAGAGCCTAACTTTCCTTATACCCTCAACATTAAAACCCAATGGCTCCAGGATTTAAGGCAAGCAAAAATTGAGATTAGTGATAATGGAATTGGCATTCTTCCAGAGGTTAAAGCCCGAATTTTTGACCCCTTTTTTACCACCAAACCAGTAGGAAAAGGTACAGGGATGGGTATGGCTATTAGTTATCAAATCATTGTCGAAAAACATGGAGGTAGCCTTAAGTGTATTTCTGCGCCAGAAGAAACCACCTTTATTATCAACCTTCCTCAAAGCCCATCTCGTCAATAAAAGATTACTTTATCTATGTTATTTAGGTTTATATTTATACTTAAAAAGCCTCGATTGTCTACGTGATTGAGAGCCTACTTGAGTGGCTTTTATCGATCTTCAATTGTTTTCTAAAGAAAAAATAAAAAAAAGTTATAAAATCTCATTTTATGCTTAGATTAAATAGGAAAGTGTATGGATAAAGTCAAAAAAATGATGACTAACAAAACTGGAGATAAAAAAGTCATTAATAAGCTTGAGCAAGATGCGATGGAATTCTTACTGGGGAAACTGAGTGGTAATTTATGGCCTTATCTGTATGGAACTCCTGAAGATGCCAATGATCCCGTTCGAGGTGGTATTTTGTACAATGAGATGCTAAAGGGGGAAGAAGATTATTACCTTTACAAGTACGAAGCGGAACTCTTCCAAAGTAAAGGACATCTTCTAACCCAACAACTTGGTGCAAATGCGACATTCATTGAATTAGGGCCTGGCAGTGAAACCAGTATCCGTCTGAAAACTTTGCCCCTGCTGCGCTCTTGCGAGCAATTAAACGGATACTTGGGAATTGATATTTCCCAGGATTTTGTAGATAAAGTTGTGGAAGTGATTCGGGCTGAACTGCCTAAGATTTCGGTTGAAGGAATGCAGCAAGACTTCACGCAACTGGAGACTCTACCCGAATATGAAAAACCGGTTGTTTTATTCAAGGGGAGTACCATTGCCAATTTGAGAAAAGAAGAAGTTCCCGTTTTTATCGCTCATATCAAGGAATTAATTGGTAAACCCCACTATTTACTCCTGGTTCATGATGCTAACCAAGATGAAGTTTCTTTGATGAAGGCCTATGATACGCCAAAAATGGCTGTTTTCATGGAGAACATTATGTTTCGTGTCGATCGGGATTCGGGTGCAGTGGGAATGAAACCAGAAGCCTTTAGTTATAAACCAGAATGGGTATCTGAAACTCACGATCTCAAGCATGTTTTGACGGCAACTGAAACGCAAAATATTGAAATTCAAGGACACACTGTAGTCATTGAAAAAGGGCAGAAAGTTCATACCTTGAGTTCTTTTAAATATCCCCCTGATGTATTTAAATCGATGATCGCTTCTGTCGGATACAAGTCTATTGATTATATTTTAGGGGATCACAATCGGATGGCGGCTCATCTTTTTCAAGGTTAAAGCCCGGAATTGATCGTTGTATTTTTGACTTAAATTAGGATCGTGTGGCTTTGGGCAAGGGTTTAGGGTAGAGCAGACCCATAGATTATGATTGGGCCGGTTTTAGGGTTACAATAACCTACGGTTGTCCCGATCGCTGGTCATCAGTGAATGGGTCGGGCGTTTTTTTTGCGTCGGCGATCGCACTTGACCTATGCTCTCTCTATCCTGAATTCCCTGTCCATCTCACTCAACAACTTGTTCATCACTTTATCCCCTTATCATGCCTAAAGTTCTCGTTTGCGATCCTATCGATCAAGCTGGAATAGACATCCTATCTCAAGTTGCCCAGGTTGACGTAAAAACCGGCCTACCTGTCGAGGAACTGGTGAAAGTCGTTCCCGAATATGACGCTCTCATGATTCGCTCCGGAACCCGCGTCACCCAAGAAATCATTGAAGCAGCAGTCCAACTGAAAATTATCGGTCGTGCTGGGGTTGGAGTCGATAATGTCGATGTCCCGGCTGCCACCCGCAAAGGGGTAATTGTCGTCAATTCCCCAGAAGGCAACACCATTGCGGCCGCTGAACATGCCCTAGCCTTAATGCTATCCCTGTCCCGTCATATTCCCGATGCGAACCAGTCCGTAAAAAATGGTCAGTGGGAACGTAAAAAGTTTGTCGGTACAGAAGTCTATAAGAAAACCCTGGGAATTGTTGGCTTAGGAAAAATTGGCTCCCATGTGGCCGCAGCCGCTAAAGCCATGGGCATGAAGCTCATTGCCTTCGATCCGTTTATCTCCGCAGAACGGGCCGATCAATTGGGCTGTCGGCTCGTGGATATGGATGTTCTCATGCAAGAATCCGATTATATTACTCTCCACATTCCCAAAACGCCAGAAACGACTAACTTAATCAATGCGAAGTCTTTGGCTAAAATGAAACCCACAGCTCGGATTATTAACTGTGCTAGAGGAGGAATTATTGATGAAGCAGCCCTAGCTGAGGCGCTCAAAAACGGTCAGATTGGGGGGGCGGCTCTGGATGTGTATGCCAATGAACCCCTAGGTGAATCGCCTTTAACTGAGTTAGGTAAAGAGGTGATTTTAACGCCCCATTTAGGAGCTTCGACCACAGAAGCTCAAGTGAATGTAGCGGTTGATGTAGCTGAACAAATTCGGGATGTGCTGCTCGGACTCCCGGCACGCTCGGCGGTGAATATTCCGGGACTGCATCCGGATGCCCTGGAACAGTTGCGCCCCTATTTGCAATTGGCAGAAACTTTGGGTAACCTGGTCAGTCAGTTGGTGGGCGATCGCGTAGAAAGCCTCAATATTCGCCTACAAGGGGAACTAGCCAATAATCAAAGCCAACCCATCGTCATTGCGGCTCTTAAAGGGTTACTCTCACGAGCGTTGCGAGAGCGGGTTAATTACGTCAATGCTTCCATCGAAGCCCAAGAGCGCGGAATTCGCGTCATTGAAACCCGCGATGCTAGTATCCGGGATTATAGGGGGTCTCTGTTATTGCAAGCCAAAGGCCCCTCGGAAGAACATGATGTTACCGGGACACTGCTTGGTGATGGCGAAATTCGCATTACCACAGTTGATGGCTTCCCGATTAATGTACCCCCCAATCAACATATGCTCTTTACCCGTCACCGGGATATGCCGGGGATTATCGGTAAAATTGGCTCTCTGTTGGGGAGTTTTAATGTCAATATTGCCAGTATGCAAGTCGGACGGCAAATTGTGCGCGGCGATGCGGTTATGGTATTAACGATTGACGATCCCCTACCAGAGGGAATTTTAGAGGAAATTCTCAAGGTTCCTGGGATTCGCGATGCCAATACAGTGATGTTGTAGGAATCACTTATGGCGCTTCGTTCCGATTAAATACCTTAATTAAAAGTCCAGGGAGCAAGATGCTCCCACTCCAGTCCTATCAAAGAATTTGAGGAGTGCGGGCATCATGCCCGCTTCTTAACCCATTAGCCGAACATGATTGGATTGGTAATCATAAGGGAAGCAATACCCAGAGTATCAGTGATGGCCTGATGCTCTAATCCCTCTAGGGCCTGGCGATCGTCCACCAGTTCTACCTGGGAAGTAATGAACTGTTGTTATGGCGATCGCTGGGAAGACATCTCACAACACAGCACAACGCCTGGCGCTGTTCAGGAGTAACCTAAACATGCAATAAAACGTTACTTAAATCAGATAGTTTATAAACTTTTATTACAATTTACCTCGAATTTGCATAAAATTGACCAGAAAATCCTGAGAACCCTATAGAGGCTGATGCAACTTCTCCGGGTTATTCCTGATTTAGAGTAAACGGAATGTTCTGCCTTGGCTCTCTGTTGTATGATTCTGCTAAGGAGAATTGATGATGAATAAGTCCCTCAGTTTAGTTGTACTGGCAACCCTCGGTAGTGTTCTGGGTTGGACAAATGCAGCACCAGCAGCAAGTTTAATTGATTTTGAAACCCTACCCAATGGCGAGCTTCCCACTGATAACCATCCATTAGGTCTTGATGAGGCTTACCTGATTGATGGCATTGGGATTACGTTTGGATTTGATACCAATGGTGATGGTGTGACTGATACGCCAGTAGTATTGGAAAAAGTGGGAAATGATACAGTTCGGGGGTTTGGAAGTCAAGCAGGATGGGATACAGCTATACCTGGATTTGAAGAACAACTTGGCCAGTTTTTTGTACGTCAACCATCTACCATCAATGATTTTAATTCTTTAATTATCAATTACAGTTCACCGGTCACAGCCGCATCTGGGGAAATCTGGGATATTGATGGCTGGTTGAACAATACAGAGCAATACAAAATCGAGGCATTTGATAGCAATCGTGAAGTTCTAGCAACTATCGTATCTCCTTTAGGAGTCAATATTGCCGGAGGTTTAGATGGTAAGCCTTGGAGTTTCGGTTTCTCAGATCTATCAGATATCCGTCAAATTAGTATCTCATTTACTGGCACGAAAAAAGGATATTTTGGTCTTGCCTTCAACAACTTTTCACCCACCATAGACCAGACTGCCCCTCCACCTACTTCCGTACCCGAACCCTTAGCCGTTTTAGGAACACTTCTAGGCACAACCTTCGGCATAGTTACCCTGAAGAAAAAGCAATTCAGCTAGACTCTGCTGGTTCCTTTCAACTTATAGCGGTTCGCGCTGGTTTATTTACTGAATCTGTAGGGGCGGACGGCCGTTCGCCCCTACAACCGGGTCTTAAAAGTCCCCATCTAGGGCGGAAACGCACCGCTCGCAGAGGGTGGGATGTTCAGCGCTTTCGCCGACGTGGGTGGAATAGTTCCAGCAGCGATCGCATTTTTGGCCCTCTGCTTTCACCACACCAATACCCAGAGTATCAGTGACTGCCTGATGCTCTAGCCCTTCTACAGCCTGGCGATCGTCCACCAGTTCCACCTGGGAAGTAATGAACAGATAGCGCAGTTCATCCACTCCATTACCAATAGTGACGGCTTCTGGAGTCTCCGATGGCGCTTCTACACTGGAGTCACTGAGGTCACTGAGCGGAGTCGAAGTGACCTCAGTCGAAGTGACCTCAGTCGAAGTGACCTCCTCTGCCGTTTCGGAAGCTTTTCCAGTTCCCAGAAACTCTTGTACTGCGGTATTCACCTGACTCAAGAGAGCGGAGCGCTCTTGGGCATAGAACAGCCGTTGACGCACAAACCAGATGGTATAGATAATGCCTACCAGTTCCAACAGGAGGGAGAAGATGGGCAACTTCAGCATCGATTGAGCCGTTGTCCAGCCTACATTTACCGTGGCGGCTCCACCGACTAAGACGAATAGAGTCAAGAAGGCGCGGGGATAATCTTTTACCCATTGCCGCCATTGTTTCCACCATCGGGTGGCAACTGCCATGAACTCGCCCAACGATCCGGCTTCTGTCGGGGTGGATTCTGTTGGGGCGGGTTCACCCAGATCTGGGTGGGAAGAGCCAACCTTTTCTGAACCCGCCCCTACTGGGGTTTCTCCCACCGGTTGCGGTTGGGGTTTTAGGGTGACGGAGAGTTCAGGGTTAAAGGCTTCTAGGAGTTCCCGCAACTGGGCATCCGCCACATAGAGCAAAACTTTGGCTTCTAGAGCCGAGCCGATCGCCTTCGCATTCCGCGCCCCTTCTAACACCTTATTCACTTCCGTGCGAATTTGGCGCAATTTTGTCCATTTTTCGGCTAACGGGGGATTGTGCCAATAGGGTTCACTCGCTAACCATCCCGCCTGAAATACGGATTCATGGGGCGTTTGGTAGGGCAGATTTTGCCAGATGTCCTCTGCCATGTGGGAGAGTACGGGAGCGATCGCCCGTGCTAGGTTTTCGACGGCGATCGCCAGCACCGTCTGGCAACTGCGGCGACGCTTACCATGCTCTGCACTGATATAGAGCCGATCTTTGGCAATATCCAGATAGAAGTTGGACAAGTCCACTACGCAGAAATTCTGCACCGTTTGGAAGAAGCGGAAAAACTGATAACTTTCAAACGCCTCGGTGATTTGGGCGAATACTTCCCCCATGCGATGCAACATATACTGGTCTAACTCTGGCATTTCCTCATAGGGGACGCGATCGCGCTCTGGATCGAAATCATATAAATTCCCCAACAGGAACCGGGAGGTATTGCGGATCTTGCGATACACATCCGATAGCTGTCTCAGAATCGTCTTACTAATGGGAACATCCGAAGAATAATCTACCGAAGATACCCACAGACGAAGCACATCCGCCCCATAGGGGGGAGCCTCCTTCTTATTGTTACCCCCGTTAATAATATCCAACGGATCGATCACATTCCCCAGGGACTTACTCATTTTCCGTCCCTGTTCATCCAAGGTAAACCCATGGGTTAACACGCTCTTATAGGGAGCCATCCCCTGAGTTGCCACACTGGTGAGCAAACTAGACTGGAACCAGCCCCGATGCTGATCGGAGCCTTCTAAATAGAGATCCACCGGATACTTCAACTCTTTCCGGGATGCGGCTACTCCCGCCCAGGAACAGCCGGAATCAAACCACACATCCATGGTATCCATGCCTTTGCGGTAATTCTGCGCCTCTTTTTGATATTTGGGCGGTAATAATTCTTCTACGGACAGGTTCCACCAAGCATCAGAACCTTGCTCGCGGATAATCCCTTTCACATGGTCGATGGTTTCTTGGGTTAATAGGGCTTCTCCCGTTTCCTGGTGATAGAACACCGGAATCGGTACACCCCAATTCCGTTGTCTCGAAATACACCAGTCCGATCGCTCGGCAACCATGGCACTAATCCGGTTTTCCCCAGAACCAGGAATCCATTTGACCGAGGCGATCGCCTCCATTGCTGCTTCCCGGAACTTCTCTACCGAAGCAAACCATTGCTCCGTTGCCCGGAAAATTGTCGGTTTTTTGGTGCGCCAATCATAGGGATATTTATGCACATAGGGCGATTGTTTGATTAAAGCACCCGCTTCTGTCAGGGCTTCGATAATGGACGGATTCGCATCTTTGAGTACATTTAATCCCGCGAATTTACCTGCTAATTCCGTCAGATCACCCGCATCATTCACCGGAGACAACACCGGCAATCCATAGCGTTGGCCGACCATAAAATCGTCTTGCCCATGGCCCGGAGCTGTATGAACTAATCCTGTTCCGGACTCCGTGGTAACATAATCACCACCAATCACAATGGGAGACTCCCGGTTAAACAGAGGATGCTGATAGGTGCAATGCTCCAGATCTTGCCCCTTGACTTTTGCCTTCGGGGTTAGCTTCACGTCCAATTCTTCTGATAAGCGGGCGATCGCCCCTTCTGCCACCAGGATATACTTCGGTAAAGTCCCCTTACCCGTAGATTCCGGTTCATCATCACTCCCTTTGGCAAATCCCTTACCCTTCGTCTTCTTCGGCGCTTTGCCCCAAGGGGTTTCCACCACTGCATAGGTTAACTGTGGATTGACGGCTACCGCCAAATTCCCCGGAATCGTCCAAGGAGTCGTTGTCCAAATCCCTACCCCCAGATCCGGCATAAACGGATCGAGCTGGGCAAACACCCCATCATTGAGATGCACCATCCGGAACACCCCATAGATACTATCAGAGGTATGGCCTTCTGGGTACTCTAACTCAGCTTCGGCTAGAGCGGTGCGAGAACTGGGACTCCAATGCACCGGTTTCAGACCCCGATAAATATAGCCCTTAAGTACCATTTGCCCAAACACCTCAATTTGAGCCGCCTCATATTCCGGAGTCAGAGTTAAATAAGGGTTCTCCCAATTTCCCCAAACCCCATAGCGCTTAAAACCTTCTCGTTGTTCATCAACGGTTTTTTGGGCAAACTCGGCTGCTTTTTGGCGCAGGGTAATGGGAGTCAACTGCTTGCGCTCATTCGACTTCATAGCCTGAAGCACCTTCAGTTCAATCGGCAGTCCATGACAGTCCCACCCCGGTACATAGCGGACTTTATGGCCTTGCAGCAACTTGTACTTATTGATAATATCCTTAAGGATTTTATTCAACGCATGGCCCATATGCAGAGAACCATTGGCGTAGGGAGGGCCATCATGGAGAATGAACAAATCCCCTGGATTCTCTTGGGAGAGCTTTTCATAAATCTGATGCTCTGCCCAAAATTTTTGCAGTTCCGGCTCTTTTTTGGTGGAATTTGCCCGCATATCAAAGCCAGTTTTGGGCAAATTGACGGTGGTTTTATAGTCTTTTGCTGCTGTCACGGTGCTATTGGGAAGGGTTAGGGACAAAAGGGTTATGAGTCTGTAGTCAGATTTTAACAGGGAAGTTTATCGACGTTTAAGGGCGATCGCCTTCCTAAGTTAAATTCTCTGGACATTTATCTGCGTTTTTTACGTCTGGAAGACCGAGAACGAGAGGGTTTGCTCTCCTGATCGTCTGTCGATTCGGCTTCGCTTTCCTCATCGGTTTCTAGATCTGCTTCAGTTTCCGCTTCTATAGAGGACTCCACCCCCTCCTCTTCGGTCGTCTCAGCAGACTCTGAAACAGTCTCAGGCAAGTCTGAACCCGAAGGAGCAGGAATTTCATCATTTTTTGGCTCAGAAGGATATTCTGGGCTAATTTCTGCCTCTTGCACAGGTTCCGTCTCAGGCGTGGCTGGCGCTTCAGCTATTGGTTCCTCGACTGTTTCCGTCTCAGGCGTGGCTGGCACTTCAGCTACCGGTTCCTCGACTGTTTCCGTCTCAGGCGTGGCTGGCACTTCAGCTACCGGTTCCTCGACTGTTTCCGTCTCAGGCGTGGCTGGCACTTCAGCTACCGATTCCTCGACTGTTTCCGTCTCAGGCGTGGCTGGCGCTTCAGCTATTGGTTCCTCTACTGTTTCCGTCTCCGGAGTTGCTGGAGTTTCGGCTACCGGTTCCGGCTCAGGCGTTGCTGGCGCTTCAGCTACCGGTTCCTCTACTGTTTCCGTCTCAGGAGTTACTGGCGCTTCGGCTACCGGTTCCTCGGTGCTTTCGGGTTCTGGAGTTTCTGGCGTTGGAGTCGAGACTTCTGGCTCTTCTGGCGTAAAGCTTTCTTCCTGTGAAGAAGGAGTTTCCTCCGGTTTTGATTTTTGGAATCGACTTTTAATACCATTAAACAGACCCAATAACCCCGATAGGGTTTTAGATTGGGGTTTTGGAGGAGTCGGTGAAGGTGCAGGAACTCGCGCTTCAGTCACCACCGGTTCACCCGATTCCTCAAAGTCGTCAGGCTCTGGCGCAGAGTCTATCATACTCTTATCCGGAGCATCTGGGGCGATCGCCTCTTGCTCCTCTTCATCCTCTCTTTCCTCTTGCGCTTCTATCTCCTCTATCGGCTCATCCGACTCTACTCCCTCTTCCCTCACCTCTGGTTCTGGCTGAGGTTCTGGAGTCGCTTCTGCTGAAGTATCTATATCGACTTCAGTTACCGTTTCCTCATTTCCTACAGGAACAGCAGTCTCTGACAGTCCTTCCTCTTCAGCAACCGGAGCTTCAGCTTCTGGAGGTTCAGGAGTAGGCACAGCCACCTCTGGAGCAGGCGTTTTTTTCAACAAACGATTCAGAGCGCCTAAGCCATTCTGCTTTAACTGCTCCGCTTCCACAGGCGTTTGTTGTCCCGCAGGCGTTAACTGGCGACGCAACGTTAAGGTTTCCCAACCCAGATACAACAGCAAGGGAACAGCCGCCATTTGGCCGAGCATCACCGCACCCGTAAACCGTCCAGCACAGAACCAGAGGGTTAGAGCATAGAGAAAACCTAACCCACTCCAGATAAAATCACTTTTGTGCCGATAAACCTCTGGAAAAAAGAAGAACGCCATATAAAAGGCAAAACTTCCCAAACCAACGGCCAATGCCAGAATTTGTGCCATGTCTGCTGAACCCTCTGTTATTAATTCTCTGTCTACAGCCTACAGGGTCATTTTACCGTGATGGCCCAGACTTAATCTCTTCTTTACAGGACTATTTTACAGATCGGGCTAACCTTGTAGGTAATTTGCTGTTATAGCAAGCAATTGTTGCTTACACAAGTATATAAACTTATGACACAGCCAAGTTTTGGTCTAATTGGCCTTGCGGTTATGGGTGAAAACCTGGCCCTGAATGTAGAACGCAATGGATTTCCCGTAACGGTTTATAACCGCACTTATGCCAAAACGGAAGAGTTTATGGCTACCAGAGCCAAGGGCAAAAATTTCTTAGCGGCCCAAACCCTAGAAGAATTTGTGCAAAAACTCGATCGCCCGCGCAAAATTTTGATTATGGTAAAAGCGGGTAAACCCGTTGATGCAGTAATCGATAGTCTCAAGCCCTTACTCGATGAAGGAGATATGATTATCGATGGGGGCAACTCTCTCTATGAAGACACGGAACGGCGCACTCAAGATCTCGAAGCCTGTAAGCTAGGATTTGTGGGCATGGGAGTCAGTGGCGGTGAAGAAGGAGCGCTCAATGGCCCCAGTTTAATGCCAGGGGGAACCCCAGCCGCTTACCAAGAATTGGAATCGATTGTCACCAAAATTGCGGCCCAAGTGGATGATGGCCCTTGTGTTACGTTTATTGGTAAGGGCGGAGCGGGCCATTATGTGAAAATGGTTCACAATGGCATTGAGTATGGTGATATGCAACTCATTGCTGAAGCTTATGATTTGCTCAAAAATGCGGTCGGTTTAACCAATCCTGAACTCCATGAAGTGTTTAAGGAATGGAACGAAACCGAGGAACTCAATTCCTTTCTGATTGAGATTACCAGGGATATCTTTACCAAAATCGATCCCGATACTAACCAGCATGTCATCGATCTGATTGTAGATGCAGCCGGTCAAAAAGGGACGGGACGGTGGACGGTGGTGACTTCTCTGGAATTGGGGGTGAGTATTCCCACCATTACCGCAGCCGTGAATGCGCGGATTATGTCTTCCTATAAGGAGGAGCGAGTCGCAGCTTCTCAGGAGTTAACGGGGCCGAGTAGCGCGTATGATGGGGATCTCAAGGCGTTTATTCCTAAGATTCGGGATGCTCTCTATTGCTCTAAGATTTGTTCCTATGCTCAGGGGATGGCGCTGCTGAGTAAGGCTTCCCAAGAGTTTGGTTATGAGTTGAATCTGAGCGAGATTTCCCGCATCTGGAAAGGCGGATGCATTATTCGTGCGGGCTTCTTGGATAAGATTAAGGTGGCGTTTAAGGAGAATCCGGGATTGCCTAATTTGCTGCTTGCTCCTGAGTTTAAGCAGACGATTCTAGACCGTCAACAAGCTTGGCGGGAAGTGTTGGGTCTGGCTTGTCAGTTGGGAATTCCGGTTCCGGCTTTTAGTGCGTCTTTGGACTACTTTGATAGTTATCGTCGGGCGACTTTACCCCAAAACTTGACGCAAGCGCAACGAGATTTCTTTGGCGCTCATACCTATGAACGGATTGATAAACCGAGAGGGGAGTTTTTCCATAGTCAATGGATGGAATAGAGCCATCCTAGTAGGGGCGAACGGCCATTTCCCTTGGGGACATGAAACGCCCCTACATCAGGTCTAATTGCTATGGAGAATGCAGGATCAACACCCAGGGCTATATTTTGCTAAATTGGTGAGGTAATCTTGATCTAGGGTGGCGGCGATCGCTTCAGGTCGTCTGCATCTTCTCTACCCAGGGTATCCTATCCGTACTTCCCCAAAGCGATTTAGAGTGTTTGATTATGATCAATCTAAGCGGCTACCAAATTCTTGCCAAAATCTACGAAAGTGACAAAACAGTAGTCTATCGGGGTTGTCAACAAAAAGGGAATCTGCCCGTGATTCTCAAGTTACTCAAATCTGAGTATCCCACTGGGGAAGAGAGAAATCGATATCAGCAAGAGTTTGAACTCCTCAATCGCCTCAATCTCGATAGCGTGGTTAAGGCTTACAGCCTAGAAACCCATCAAAACTCTTTAGTGATGGTTTTAGAGGATTTCGGGGGAGAATCCTTAAAACAGTTGTTAGCCTCTCAAAAATTTACCCTGTTAGGATTTTTGAACTTAGCCATCCAAATTGTTAAAAGTTTGGGAGATTTGCATCAAGCCAATATTATTCATAAAGATATCAATCCGGCTAATATTGTCTTTAATCCCGCGACCGGAAAAGTCAAACTGGTTGATTTAAGTATATCGGGAATGCTCAATCGAGAGGATGAACCCTCTCCTCATGCTCCGACGATTGAAGGGACTTTAGCTTATATGTCCCCAGAGCAAACTGGAAGACTCAATCGCAGCTTAGACTATCGCACAGATTTCTATTCCTTGGGGGTCACCTTTTATGAACTGCTGACCCATAAGCTGCCTTTTGAAGCCACAGAAACGATGGAACTCATCCATTGTCATATTGCGAAACAACCCACGGCTCCCTATGTTATAAATCCAGAAATTCCTCAGATTGTTTCTGATTTGGTGATCAAATTACTGGCTAAAAATGCTGAGGAGCGCTACCAAAGTAGTTGGGGATTACTGGCCGATTTAGAACGGTGTTTGGTGAATCTCAAAGAAAATGACCAGATCGACTTATTTCCGTTAGGGGAACAAGATATTTCCGATAAATTTAAGATTCCGGAAAAACTCTATGGAAGGGATAAGGAAATCGATACCCTGTTGGCGGCTTTTGAGCGAGTCGCTGATGGTCATAAGGAATTTATGCTGGTGAGCGGCTATTCTGGGATCGGAAAATCGGCTTTAGTGCAAGAAATTTATAAGCCCATCACCCGTAAAAATGGCTATTTTATCCTGGGTAAATTCGATCAATTTCAGAGGAGTATTCCCTATTTTGCTATCGTTAAAGCTTTTTCTGAGTTGGTCAATTTATTACTGACGGAAAGTGAAGAGAAATTAAAAGCCTGGAAAGAGAAGTTATTAGTCGCCCTGGGCCCCAATGGGCAAATTATTATTGATGTTATTCCTGAAATTGAATATATTATTGGCCCTCAATCCCCCGTCATTGAATTAGGGCCAACTGAATCCCAAAATCGATTTAATTTAGTCTTTCAAAATTTTGTGCAAATTTTCTGTCGCCCAGAACATCCCTTAGTGATGTTCTTAGATGACTTACAATGGGCAGATTCTGCCACGTTGAAGTTGATTGAGCTAATGTTGACAGAAGCAGAGGTAAAACACTTTTTCTTAATTGGAGCCTATCGAGATAATGAAGTCAGTCCCAGTCATCCTCTGATGATGATGGTGGATTCCCTGCGAATTCAGTCGGTGAATCTGAGCGAAATTCACTTAAAAAATCTAAACTTAAATCAAATTGGCCAGTTAATTTCTCAGACTCTGCATCAAGACCAAGGGTCAGTTCAGTCTTTGGCAAATTTGATCAAAAATAAAACAGAAGGGAATCCCTTTTTTGTGAATGAGTTTCTGAAAACTTTATACCAAGAAAAGCTGCTCACGTTTATCCCGCCTCAGCCGGAGACCATGGGCGGATGGTCTTGGGATTTAGAAGAAATTGAGTCCATGAGTATTACCGAGAATGTGGTGGACTTAATGATTAGTAAGTTACGGAAGTTACCAGAAAAGACGCAGGAGGTTTTACGATTATCGGCTTGTTTGGGGAATCAATTTGACTTAAATACCCTGTCTTTGATTTATGAAAAGGAATCCTATGGCACATTTCAAGATTTGTTGCCTGCCATTGAAGAAAAAATGATCCAAGCGAATTCGGGTCGCGATGTGGTTGATTTTGATTTGGTGACGGCTCCTTTATTAATCTTAAATTATAAGTTTTCCCACGATCGCGTTCAACAAGCGGCTTATACTTTGATTGATGAGGTGGATAAAAAGGCGGTGCATCTGAAAATCGGGCGAATGCTGTTGGAGAGAACGCCGGTTGAGTATCGCAATGAACGGATTTTTGAGTTGGTCGATCATATGAATGTGGGTCGATCTTTGATTACGGAGAGGGATGAAATCCTGGAATTGGCTCAACTGAATTTGGAAGCTGGGAAGCGAGCGAAAGATGCTACGGCTTTTGTGGCTGCTGCTCAATATCTCAGGGAGGCAATGAGTCGTCTACCGGATAATATTTGGCAGTTCGATCATGGGTTTGCGTTTTCGTTGTATAAGGAACGGGCAGATGTAGAGTATCTGAATGGAAATTTTGCTGAGTCAGAAGCTTTAATTGACGAGGTTTTAGTTCATGCTCAGTCGGATTTTGAGAAAGCGGAAATTTATAATATTCTATTAATTCAAAATACGCTCAGAGGTCAATATCAAAAGGCGGTAGAAATTGGCAGAAATGCCCTTGATTTGTTAGGGATAGATGTACCGAGTGAGGGTTTAGATGGGGTGATTCCCCAGGAGTTAGAGAAGGCGGGTCAAGCGTTAGGGAATCGCCCTATCTTATCGTTGCTTGAGCAGCCGAAAATGGAGAATCCGGTTAGCGAAATGAAGGTGAAGTTATTAAATAATTTGGCTCCACCGACGTATATGCTGAATATTCAGTTGTGGACGCTGATGATTCTTAAGGGTGCAACGTTGGTTTTAGAGGAAGGATACACACCAGAAGTGGGGTTCTTTTTGCCTACCTATGGCATTTTGTTGGTGAATTTGTTTGGAGAATACCGCAATGCCTACGATCTGGGACGGGTGGCTTATCAACTCAATCAAAAGTGGGGACATCCTACTTATAAGGCTGGTGTTTGTTTAATTAGCACTTTGAATTATTGGTTTAATCCTGTGAAAGATTCCACCCCGTTAGGCAATGAGGCTTATCAATCTGCGTTGGATTCCGGTGATTTACCCTATGCGGGTTATGTTTTACATAATCAGTCTCTTAATTTCTTTGTTCAAGGTAAACCGATTAACGAGATTTTAGAAGAGGTTCCGAAGTATTTACCTTTTGCCCAAAAAACGGAAAATCAATTGGTGACCGATATTTTACTGGGCTTACAGTTGGTGCTGTTGAATTTGGACGATCGAACGGATGAGCCGTTGAATTTTGATGGGCCGAATGTTACTGAAGGGGAGTATATTGAGCTGTGCCAGCAAAATCAGAATACGTTTGCTTTGTGTATTTATCAGATTTTTAAGATGCAAACGTTATATTTGTATGGCAATCTGGAGGCTGCTTTAGCTCTGAGTGAGACGATCGCCAATCAACTTCAGTCGATTCTGGGGACTGTGCCGGTTACTGAGTATAATTTCTATTCTTCTTTGCTGTATTTATCGGCTTATGGGGTGACTGAGGAAGCAGAGAGAGAGGCTCTGTTAAGCAAGGTGAGAGAGAATCAACGGCAACTAAAGGTATGGTCGGAAAACTGTGCGGCTAATTTCTTGTCTAAATATTTACTGGTAGAGGCGGAATTGGCTGCTGTGCAAAATGATCTGGAGTTGGCGATCGATCTTTACGATCGCGCGATCGCCGTTGCTACAGAACATGAGTTAATTCCGCTACAGGCGATCGCCAATGAACGGGCGGCTGAGTTTTGGGTGCAAAAAAATAAAGCTTCCTATGCTCTTGTCCATCTGCGAGAGGCTTACTATCATTACCAGAAGTGGGGGATCAAGCGCAAAGTGGCTTCTCTGAAATTAGCCTATCCCCAATTAGAAGCCAAATTAAATCAACCCACCAATGGGATAGATGTGGCTAAAACCATTCACACCTCCACCAACTCGATTTCTAATAGCCTAGATTTAAATACAGTCCTCAAAGCCTCTCAAGCCATTTCCAGTGAAATCGTTTTGGATAAGCTTTTAGGGAACTTAATGCAAATCTTGATTGAAAATGCCGGAGCGCAATCCGGATTTTTGCTGCTGCCCAAGGAAGGCAAGTTGCTGATTTCTGCGTCGGCTTCGGTAGATGAGGAAACCATTATCACTCAAGACTCAACAGCCGTAGAAACGAGTGAAGAGCTTCCCATTACCGTGATTAACTATGTGGAGCGATCGCTCTCGGATGTGGTTTTAAGCCATGCCTGTCGAGAAGGGCAATTTACTAACGATCCTTATCTTACTAAACGACAGGTAAAATCCCTGCTGTGTATCCCCATTGTCAGCCAAGGCCAACTGATTAGTATCCTGTACTTAGAGAATAACTTAACCACTGATGCCTTCACTGCTGATCGCATTGAAGTGCTGCAAGTTTTATCCTCCCAAGCGGCGATCGCCCTCGATAATGCCCTCCTCTATGCCTCCGTCGAGCAGAAAGTGCAAGAGCGTACCCAAGAATTAAACCAGAAAAATCAAGATTTATCTCAAACCCTAGAAGAGTTACAACGAACCCAAGCCCAACTGATTCAAACAGAAAAAATGTCCGGTTTAGGTCAAATGGTCGCTGGTGTTGCCCATGAAATCAATAATCCTGTGAGTTTTATCTATGGGAACCTAGCCCCGGCGACAGAATATGTTGAAGATTTACTGTCTCTCATCGATCTTTACCAAAGCCATTATCCTAATCCAGTGGAAGAAATTGAAGATCGAATTGACGATATTGATTTAGACTTTATCAGTGAAGATCTCAAAAATCTGCTCAATTCCATGCAAGTCGGAGCTGAACGCATCCGTAAGATTATCCTCTCCCTACGCAACTTCTCCCGTCTAGATGAAGCAGACAAAAAACCAGTTAACCTGCATGATGGATTAGATAGTACCCTCTTGATTTTGCAAAATCGGCTCAAAGAGTCGGGGAATGAAAAAGAAATTAAAATTGTTAAAGAGTATGGTAATTTACCTCTCGTCAATTGCTACGCCTCGCAACTCAATCAAGTGTTCATGAATTTATTAACCAATGCTTGCGATGCGATGCAAGATCAGAGAAATACCGAAACCCCTGAAGATCGGCAACCTTCGATTACGGTTCGGACTCAAGTCACCGATCGCCAATCTGTAGAAGTGATCGTTGCCGATAATGGCCCGGGGATGAGTGAGGAAACTGTGAAACGGATCTTTAACCCTTTTTATACTACTAAACCCGTAGGTTCTGGAACCGGTTTAGGCTTATCCATTAGTTATCAAATTGTGGTAGAAAAACATAGCGGACAACTCAGTTGTATTTCTCAACCGGGAGAGGGCGCTCAGTTTATTGTGGAAATTCCTTTACGACCTACGGAGGAGGAATAGTTGACTGGGGATAACCTTTATTTGAGACAGGCTATAAACGATTAATAGTCGCTAAATCATCAAGAGAAATTGTACAGGCTTCCCCCAAATTCTGGTTTTGAAAGAGGGCGGTAAATGCACCAGCGCCTAACCCTTGGTGAGGCCAAAGACGATAGCAGGGGAGGTCAGTAAGATGGGATTGGTAAGCGAGAAGATGGGGCACGGGAATGGGTTGAAAGTGGGGGTATTTTTTCAGTAACCAGTGGCAAACTTGCTCGTTTTCTTCCAGAGAATAAGTGCAAGTCATGTAAAGGAGATAACCTTGGGGCGCGACTAATTGAGCGGAATTGCCGATAATTCGTTTTTGCCGGTTGGCATTGCGGTTGCGGGTGACTTTATGAAAACATCCGGGGACTTGTTTGTGTTTCAATAATAGGGATTGACCGCTACAGGGTGCATCAATGAGGACGAGCTGAAAGGCTTGGGGGAAGTGTTGAGCCAGTCGGTGGGGGTCGAGTTGGGTGGCGATCGCCCCCGGTTGCTGATTGACAAAGTTAGAAACGTGACAGCGCCTTAAGTTGGCCATCAGGGTTCCCAGGCGCTTACCAACCACTTCATTGCACAGGAGTAAGTCCGGTTGCAGAATATGCCAGGTGAATAAACTTTTACCTCCCGGAGCAGCGCAAACATCGATCGCCGTTTTCAGGTCTGAGAGCTGCAACAGAGGAGAAGCGGCAAATACAGAAGAAAAGTCGAGACAATAATAGGCTCCGCGATCGTGGGCAGGATGTTTTCCCGGTTGCGCTCCTAAACTGAGTCGATCCACCCGATCCGGTTGCCAAGGTTGGGGGGGTTCTACGGCAAAGGGACGCTCTAAAGGGGGGTCTTGACACCAGAGAATACAGGGATGTAAGGGAGGGGGCTGATCGAAGGCTTGGATGAATTGATCCCGTACTTGGGGATCGTTCCAGAGGCGATCGCTAAACTGCTTCAGAAGTTTAGAGGACATCCATCAACAACACACAACAACACCTTCATTATCTTAAAATGCGATCGCTAATCCCATTGAATATGAAACTCATCTACACTAAATTGTCCATCAAAAGCGGAAAAATTAATGCGGTAAATTTCTGGAGTCTCTGTGGTTAAGGTCAAAAGAGCATTCGGAGCAATATCAGCGTTAGAGTCTGCTAGATTGGCTTCCGGTAACTCCGTATAGGCGATCGCTTGATTATGTCGATCAAATCCCGTTAACGTAATTCGTCGGGAGCTAGTGACATAACAACTCACTGCGCTGATCGGGCGAGTAAACAGAACTTCCATCCAACCACTTTTGGGCCCGGCAATGAGTACCATCGTGCCCGTTTTCGGAGGATAAGCCGGATTAGAGGGTTGAAGAGCGATCGCATTGCGAAACTGGATACCCCACTGTTGAAACTGGTGGTTTACCACTTCAAACCCTTGCAAGGTTTCTAAATCCAAATGAATCCTCTTGCCCTCCCCAGCAGAGGACGGTAAGTCAGATTCTGTGATATCCGCAGCATTAGACACAGCCGTTGGTTGTTCACTCAAGCGATCAAAGGGATAGATAATTCTCTCCGAGGGAGTCCGCAATTGGCACAGGTGCAGATGGCGATCTGATTCTCCAATAGAAACCAAAGATTCCACAACCGGAGTTGTTGATACTCTATCAGATAGCTGAGGTTGGGACGGGTTTCTACCCTGTCTCTTAAGTTTTGTGCCAGCTATCTTCTCTGTTAGGGTCATAACTCTCCGTCCTGAAAAAATGTTATCTAGAATACCTTATATTCCGCAGAAACAAGAATGAGGGGTCACGCCCCTCATTAACATTATGTCCTATTTACTCTGTTTTGACTGCTGAACAGGCAGGATTAACTCAATTAACTTGATAAAAGGTCACAGCACTATTCCCGTAAACCTTTTGGCGAAGAATTTCTAAGCCATCTAGCTCACCTGGAGGAGGGAGTTGGGGGGAATGCTCAACCGCGAGTTCTCCGGTATCTGAGAGCAGATGAAGATCGGCGATCGCCTCTAACACCGGCTGATATAATGAACTCTGATAGGGTGGATCGAAATAAATGCGATCGAAGCGATCGCCCTCTAAGCGCTGTAACCGCTTCACCACATCCCCAGACCAAACCCGAAATCGATCCGCCGATGCCATCTGTTGCCAATTTTGGCGAATTATCCCACAAGCTCGACCTGACTGTTCAATACCCACCACCCAACTTGCCCCCCGACACAAGGCTTCCGCTCCCATGGAGCCACTGCCTGCACACAAATCTAACCAGCGACAGCCCTCAATCGAACCTTGCCAAATATTAAATACCGCTTCTCGCACTCGCCCAGCAGTTGGGCGAGTCAGAGAACCGGAAAGGGTTTTAATCACACGATTGCCATAAATACGCATATCACCAAGATTTAATCACCATGATTGAAACTGGAGATTATTCCGATAAGGGTTGGGGGGAGTCGAGTTCAGGGGTTAACTCTACCTCTTGCTCTCCCTCTGTCGTTTCTTCTGCGTGGGTGGGAACCAGGGCAACGGCAACAATCGAATCATCCTTATCTAAGCGCTGCACCAAGACTCCGGTTGCACCACGGGATTGTACGGAAATGGCGTTAGTGGACTGGCGAATAATGATGCCACGGGAGGTGACCATCATTAACTCGTCGTCGGGGTGAACGATGCGTAGGGCGGCTAACTCGTCGTTGGCTTTATGGGATTTGAATTTGGTGGCAATAATGCCTTTTCCGGAGCGATTTTGCAGTCGGAATTGGTTCACGGGAACTCGTTTTCCATAGCCTCTGGTGGTGACGACTAAAGCCCAGGGGCCCAGGGGAGTGGTATCTATGTCTTCGGTTTCTGGTTGCTCGTTGGTCTCTTCTTCTTCGGTCTGATCGACCATTAGCTCATTGAGAACCTGACCGGGTAGAATATCCATGCTAATTAGGCGATCGCCATCCACCAGTTTCATGGCTCGCACTCCCCGCGCTGTACGACCGAGGGGACGCAACTGCTGGGTATTGGTTCGGAAATGAATGGCTTTGCCCTGGCCAGAAGCAATAATAATGCTATCTTCTTCCGTTGCTCGTCTGACCCAACGCAACTGATCCCCTTCTCCTAAAGAAATGGCGATTAATCCATTGGTGCGAATATTACTAAAGGCATCAAGGGTCGTGCGTTTAATATAGCCATTTTGGGTGAGCATGACCAAGTATTCATGGTCGCTAAATTCGGATACCGGGATGATGGAGGTAATTTTCTCATCCATGGGGATGGGCAACATTTGAACGAGCGGTGTGCCTTTTGCATTGCGGGAACCACTGGGAATCTGATAGGCCAGGAGACGATAGACGACCCCGCGATCGCTAAAAAACAGCAAACTATCATGATCGCAACAAGTTAAGAAATGGTCAATGCCATCATCTTCTTTGATTTTTGCGCCGGACTTACCCCGTGTTGCCCGACTTTGGGCATCAAAGGTATCGACGGGCATCCGTTTAATATAGCCCTGTTCCGTAATTAAGATCACCGCTTTTTCATTGGCGATCAAGTCCATATCGACGAGATCCCCTTCTGCTCTTTCGATTTGGGTGCGGCGAGGGGTGGCAAATTTTTGTTTCAGGTCTGCACATTCTGCCTTAATCATCTCTAGGATGCGGTTCCGGTTGGCGAGAATGTCTTTTAGGTCGGCAATGCGAAGTTGCAGGTCTTCATGTTCTTGACGGATTTTTTCTGCTTCTAGAGCGGTGAGTCGCCGCAGTTGCATTTGCAAAATGGCATCCGCTTGCAGTTCGGAGAGGGAATAGTCTTCGATCAGCTCGGTTTTGGCACTGGGGGTATCGGCAGCGTGACGAATGAGTTGGATAATTTCATCGAGGTATTGCATGGCAATCAGCAAGCCTTGCAAGAGATGGTCTCGCTCTTCTGCTTTGCGGAGTTCGTATTGGGTGCGGCGGGTGATGGTTTCGACGCGGAATTCGAGGAAGACGCTGAGGAAGTGTTTGAGCGAAAGCAGTTGGGGGTCTTGGTTGACTAGGGCCAGCATATTGGCCCCAAAGTTGGTTTGTAGGGGGGTTTGTTTGTAGAGGTTGTTGAGAACGACTCTAGGATAGGCATCCCGCCGGAGTTCGACGACAATCCGCATTCCGTCGCGATCGCTCTCATCGCGAATATCGGCAATCCCTTCGATGCGTTTATCATTGACGAGTTCGGCAATCCGCTCAATTAGGGCAGCCTTATTCACCTGGTAGGGCAGTTGAGTAACAATAATGGCATCCCGCGAGGGTCTTCCCCTGTGTTCGATGGTTTCAATGTCGGCGATGCCGCGCATGGTAATCGAGCCGCGCCCCAGGGTATAGGCTTCTTGGATGCCGGAGGTTCCCAAGATTTTGCCACCGGTGGGGAAGTCGGGGCCGGGAATATACTGCATGAGCGCGGTATCGGTTAGATCCGGATTTTCAATGAGGGCGACTAGACCATCGATCAGTTCTCCCAGGTTATGGGGGGGGATATTGGTGGCCATTCCCACGGCAATACCAGCCGAACCGTTGAGGAGTAGTTGGGGAACCCTGGCAGGGAGAACAATGGGTTCCTGTTGGGAGCCGTCGAAGTTGTCGAGAAAGTCTACGGTTTCGGCTTCGATGTCTTGCAGCATGGCTTCGGTGGCGATCGCCTGCAAGCGACATTCGGTGTACCGCATGGCTGCTGGAGGATCGTTGTCTACGGAGCCGAAGTTGCCATGGCCGTTGATCAGGGGCGATCGCATGGAGAAGTCTTGGGCCATCCGCACGAGGGCATCATAAACGGCGGTATCGCCATGGGGGTGATATTTACCGAGGACTTCCCCGACGACACGGGCGCATTTACGGAAGGGGCGATCGGGGGTTAAGCCCAACTCGTGCATAGCATATAAAATGCGGCGGTGAACTGGTTTGAGTCCATCCCTGGCATCAGGAAGCGCTCGACCTACAATCACGCTCATGGCGTATTCTAGGTATGACCGGGACATCTCATTTCTTAAGTCCGTGGGCACAATCCGATCTAAGGGGGTACTCATACGGGGCAAAGCTCCATCCAGAAAATAATTCAGAAATCACAAAACTTGGTATTCTCCCCAGGGACTGGGTTTGAGCCTACCAAGTGGTGAGTGTTTACTTATCAAATTTTAACATATTTTCAGAATCCCTTGGTATCGGGGACTCTGATGGGGTCGATAGGGCTAGACCTCCCGTTCCGGCCCTCTGGCGGACAGGCGATCGCCACCCCTATCGCCTCCATGGAGCAGTCTACTAATACTTCAAATATTCCTTTAAGAATTTCGCCATATTTTCGCGAGCCGTCTCTGATTCTGGAATATCGTAATTTAGTCCTTGGAATACATGCCACATGCCATCAAACAGTTCTAATTTCACCGTTTGACCCGCATTATTTAATGCATGATAGAGACGAATTGAGCAACTTAAGAAAATTTCCTTTGTACCCACTTGAATAAATGTGGGAGGATATCCTTTGCTAAAGTCTCCATAGACTGAGCAAACATAGGGATTTTTCCAATCTTTGGGATCGGCACAGGCAAGGGCAGATTTACCCAATTCATTTTCATAGCTTAACAAGGGATCGATGTCTCTCAAGGCAAAGTAACTATCCCCACAATTTTGGTCGATATCTGCCCAAGGAGACCAAAGAACCAAAGCCGCAGGCATTCCCACACCTTGGTCTCGCATTTTTAAAACACTGCCTGATGCTAGTCCTCCACCGGCTGAGTCACCGTAGAGGGCAATATTTTCCAGTTTACGTCCTTGTTCTAGTAGGGCTTTGAACACTGCCACCACTTGATCGGACATCTGGTCGTGTTTAGCCAAAGGAGCCAAAGTATAGTCAATCGCAATTACATTTAATCCCGTTTTGTCTGCAACACAGACGCTAAAGGGTAAAGTGGTATGAACATTATGCTGAGTATATCCACCACCATGAGTGTAAACTAACAGTTTGCCGTTGTCTTTCCAGCCTTTCGGTTTTATATCAAGAACCGGTATTCCTCCTAATTCTTTTTCTTCTATTGTGGGTTGGTACTCTTTTTTTACCTTTTCATTGACAGGGCCAAAGGCATCAATTCTCATTTGCTGAATTTTCTTCCAGCCTTCTAAATCATCTGGCTCTGGAAAATCTAATACATCACGATTCGCAAAAGTAAAACTGTTTAATACAGATTGAGCTTCTGCGGATATCGTTTTGGGGATGTAAAAATCACTTGCCATAAGTCTTGAGACGGTTTTGTTTGATGTTTGTTTACACTATTGTTTCTACACTAGAAAATCAGAATACTGCCATATTTTTAATAAATTTTAAAGATACTTCAGTATCTTCTAAATTTTAAAATATTAAGTTTAATTTGATATTACATAAGATTAATCCCTTTTTACCATAAGATTAAATGATATATAAGCCCAAAAAAAATAACAATTGTTATGTCAGTTGACAAAAAAGTTATTTATCTGCAACAATGATAGATTGTCTGCTTAATCCCTGCTCGGATCAGGTAAAAGCATCCCTAAATGCTGGCTATGACCAGCTACCTGTACGGCAACCCCAAGGAACCAATATCCCATGAGTTACGCAATTATTGAAACGGGTGGTAAACAACTGAGAGTTGAACCCGGTCGCTTTTATGACATTGAACTGTTGGCAGTGGAACCGGAACAAACGGTTTCTATTGACCAAGTGTTGTATATCCAGCATGGCGATGATATGCATGTGGGTCAGCCTCTGGTCAGTGGCGCGACGGTGGAAGGAACGGTAATGCGTCATTTCCGCGATCGCAAGGTTTTAGTCTATAAAATGCAACCGAAAAAGAAAACGCGCAAAAAACGCGGACACCGCCAAGAACGCACCCGGTTGATGATTAATTCCATTAATGTCAATGGAGAAGTGTTAGCCTCAACCCCAGCACCTGCTGAAGCATCCTCTGAGGCTTAATTGCGTTAAGCTTTGTACATTAGATAATAGATAATCGATCTCAAAAGTCCTATGGCACATAAGAAAGGAACTGGAAGTACACGCAACGGTCGTGACTCGAACGCCCAGCGCTTGGGTGTGAAACGCTTTGGTGGCGAAAATGTCCTCGCGGGTAATATTCTCGTCCGTCAAAGAGGAACCACCTTCCACGCCGGTAAAAATGTGGGTGTGGGCCGGGATTACACCCTGTTTGCTCTGACTGACGGTATCGTTACCTTTGAGCGCAATGGTAGATATCGGAAAAAAATCAGTGTTTATCCTGCCCAAGCGACTTCTTAGGTTAATTCATCTCACTGAAATGATAAAGGTTGGGTTGAAGTATTTTGATCCAACCTTTGTTTTGGTGAGGGTATGGAGAGAGGACAGAGGACACCAAGAAATTGTAAGGTTAACCAAGATTTAACGCGATCGCTAACTATTCTCCCCTATAATACGCTTCAATTCAATGGGGAAACCCAAATTTTTAATTTCTAATTTTTAATTTTTAATTGAAATGACGACTTATTCTGGATCGGTGGAGATGGCCTCCCGCAGCGAATTGCGGCAACTGGTACAAGAGCAACTGAAGTTACTCCTGGAACAGAAAAACTATGAAGGAGCGAAAACCTTATTGGTTCCGGTGCAACCGGTCGATATTGCGGAGGCTATCGAAGGGTTGCCAGAGTCTTTACAGGCGATCGCCTTTCGCTTGCTGAAGAAGCAGGAGGCGATCGCGGTTTATGAGTATCTCAGTTTTCCCGTACAACAGTCTCTAATTCAAGCGTTTACCGACCAGGAGACCATTGATATTGTCGATGCTATGTCTCCGGATGACCGCGCTCACTTGTTTGACGAACTCCCCCCTCAGCTCGTTCGCCAAATTCTCAATCAATTGAGTTCCCAAGAGCGACAAGTGACTTCTCAATTGTTGGGCTATGATGCGAATACAGCCGGTCGCATTATGACTCCAGAATATATTGCTATCCCTGAGAACTTGACCGCTCTGGAAGCGCAAGAACAGATCCGTACATTAGCCCATCAATCAGAACTAGCTTACTATATTTATATTACCGATACGGCTCAAAAGTTGATGGGTATTTGTTCTCTGAAAGACTTAATTTTAGCTTCTCCAGACAGTCCGTTAACAGAGGTTATGACCCGTGATATTATCTATGCCCAAACGAATACAGACCAAGAAGAAGTTGCCCAACTGATCCAGCGCTATGACTTAATTGCTTTGGCTATTGTGGACAGCGATCGCCAATTACTGGGTGTGGTTACAGTTGATGATGTGCTGGATATTATTCAACAGGAAGCGACGGAAGATATTTATGCGATGGGAGCAGTTACCGATGATGGCGATAACTATTTCCAAAAAGGCTTGGTTTCCGTGACTAAAAGCCGGGTTCCCTGGCTAATTATTTTGCTGATTACCAATGCCATGACGGTCTTAATCATGCAAACCTATGAAGAAGTGTTAGATGAAGTTGTGGCTCTGGCTTTTTTCACTCCCCTGTTAATTGATGCTGGGGGAAATGTGGGCGCTCAGTCCTCTACCGTGGTGATTCGAGGCTTGAGTACCGACGAATTACGGGGAAAACAGCCCCTGGGGATTGTCTTGCGCGAACTGATGGCAGGGGGGATGCTGGGACTGATTTTAGGCATTTTAGTGATTGTTTTGGTGCTGCTGTTTATCCAAACAGGAGAAATTGCCGTGACTGTGGGGTTAAGTCTCTTTGCGATTACGGCGATCGCAGCAACGACAGGAGCAGCCCTACCCTTTATTTTCCACAAAATGGGCTTCGATCCAGCTCTAATGTCGGCCCCTTTTATTACTACGGTGGTGGATATTCTGGGGATTCTGATTTACTTGAATACAGCGAAACTGTTGCTGGGACTTTAAGATCAATTAAAAATTAAAAATTAAAAATGGGTCTGATCTAAAGTCCGAATAATCAGTTATATCAAGTCCGATAAATCAGTTGTAATACAGCGCAAAGCGCTGTAAAAAAATCAATTTCACATCCCCGATCAGAATGATTATTAGCGCCAGATCGTAGAGTGGGCAAGGACAAAAGGTGTCGAAGTTGAATTCTATCGCTTATTCTCCTGCCCACCCTACCCCCTACTAAACTCCACTAATCGGTAATCACCTGCTGAGTATCTAAATTAAATAAAGTATCTAAACTAACGTAAACTTTTCCTCTATTGTCTCGTCGCTCAATTTGAGCCACACCAGAATCAGCCAAAACCAAGATTTTAAAGGGTGTTAATTCAATTTCATTATCATTCATCGCTGACGTACCTCCATCGGGGACGCTTCGGAATGTATATTGAGTCGTTAACGGCCCCTCCTTTGTAGACGATCCCATAATCGTTTTACCATCCGTAAAAGTTGTCCCTTTAAGAACTTTAGGCAAAGCAGCATACCTGGCCTTATTTAATTCAGCTTGCTGTCTTCTTTGTTCAGCTTCTTGTCTCTTACGCTCCTCATTTTGTATATATGCCGGATCTTGTGTATAGCCTACATCATCTCCAGAAGCCAAAGTAACCGGCTTTTTAATCACCGTCCCGGCTGAAGCTTCATCAATTCCGGCCGCTTTCAGTATCACTTCCCCAAAGCGGGCACAGTTAATTGCTTTTTTAAGAAAAAGAGAAGTTCCTAATAGGGTATAGCTATATTTTGCTTTATTGGCAGCCACTTCATCCGCTTTAGTTTGAGCATTCTCAATGTTGTCTGGAGTCGTTACCCAGCTTCGTCTTACTGGACTAGAGCGAATCCGAGCTAAACTATCGTCTGAAGCTGGCTTATTGGTAATCTTAATTCCTTTATATCCTACCCCACTAGAACTACTTACAGTTCCCGTAGAAGATGTATCAGTAGAACCCGACAAACCGCCAGATTTTCCAGCCACTGTTAATTCAATTTTATGGCTTTCGGGTACACCATCTTTCAACCGCTCTGTAAATAGCATGGTATGCCCCATTTTTGAAGCTGTAGAAACAGCCGTAATCACACCATTAGAAGCATTAACCTCTTGCCCTTTGAGAGCATGGCTGTAATGTTTATTCAGATCTGCGTCATGATACACGCGCTGTATCATGGATTGATTCTCACTTTTCACAGAATCTTTTAACGTTTTTTTTTACGCTGCACGCTGGCTCCCTTCTGCTGCACCACATGGGTTAGCTCATGGGCAATTAACTCCTGACCTTGCGGACTTGAGGGTTTATATTGTCCTTCATTGAAAAACACATCTTGCCCCGTAGTAAAGGCTTTCGCTTGTATCGATTGACTCAAACTGTGAGATTTCGGATCGGTATGCACCTTTACCCCACTAAAATCGGCTCCCATGGCTTCTCCCATTTTCGTTTGCAGGGTAGGATCTAAGGGTTTTCCCCCTCCTTTGGCTTGTTTGAGTTCTCCTTCAAACTCTGGGGTAGCGCTGCCTCCTCCTAACCCATCTCGTTGCAGTCCCGGTTTAGGCTTCATATCCACATCCTCTTCCTCCTCCCGTTGCACTGCCGAGTCGAGGGGCTTCATATCCACATCCTCTTCCTCCTCCCGTTGCACTGCCGAGTCGAGGGGTTTCATATCCACATCCTCTTCCTCCTCCCGTTGCACTGCTGAGTCGAGGGGTTTCATATCCACATCCTCTTCCTCAGTGCGCTGAATACCCAATTGTTCGGGTATTCCCATGCTCCCATCTTCTTCTTTCGTCTGTACCCCTGCACTTGCAGCAGGTTCGGGTTGATGAATTTGTTGAACCACCTGACTCGCTACTGCATCCGCTTGTTGTTCGTGAACATCTCCCGGTTCGCCAATGGTGAGTTTGGCTTGCACGGGGGCGGGATGGCCGTACATTTCATGGAGACTGGTATAGTTATAGTTGTTGGCTGGCTTAAATGGTGGCAGAGTTTTCTCTTTGCTCTGCTTGCGCTGTACGGCAGGAAGCACTTTAGGGGCGAACCGACTAGAGGACTTCTGAGGAGCAGAACTCTGTTGGGCGGTTTTTTTGCGACGGATGTAGGAGCGCATGGTGGAGAAACCCATAGAAACAAGCTTATGACGATTATATCAATTGAACATGAGTTATGTAATGGCTGCCCCTCATCCCCCTACCCCCTTCTCCCGCAGGCGCTGTCCTGCTTGCCCTGAGCGAAGTCGAAGGGAGCGAAGTCGAAGGGAGAAGGGGGAAACAGTCCCTCTCCCGTGGGAGAGGGATTGAGGGAGAGGGCATTTCCTGTTGCACAATTCATTTAGATTAGCTATATAGCTTGTAGAATTATGGGGAAAAAGTGTTCTAGGGTGGAAAGCGATCGCTCGATCGCAGTTTGAATTAAGCCAATATCCGGTTGAATTCCCGTGCAATCTAGGCCGGTGCGGTAGCGAAATTCCCCATCTTCAAAGTCTAGCTCGAAGTTGCCTAGGGTGAGTTGGGAGTAGTTGAGATTCATGAAGAGTTTAGCCAAATTGGGGCGCTCAGATTCAGGTATGGAAACTGTGGCGATCGCATAAAAGATAAACTGATTTGTATCTTCTTTAACTTCGGCTAAACACAACCAAGTCCCTGCCTCGCTTTCAAAGAGCGATCGCACCATCAATTCCCCTTCAACCCGTTCATAGGGCCAGTTTTCGGACTCGAAAAAGTCAATTACACAGTCAAATAGGGGAGTGTCCCTAGAAACCGTCAGCCATTCATCGAGTTCTTCGGCTACCTCTTCTGAGTCCTCAATGACATCCGTCAGAGTGTCTGAAAGGTTGTCGAGTTGCTCATTAAGAGCGGTTTCAAAGACTCTGGCGATCGCCCCACTCAGGTGTTGTGTACTGTCTTCATCTTGGCGCAATAAGCCTGGAATCGATTGTAATAAAGCATAACTGAGGTTTTGGGTGGTGGCGATCGCTTCCCGTTCGGGTAAATTGAGAGCCTCTGCCAGATTTTGAGTCACCGTAGATTCTGCCATGAAGCGAGTCAGGCTTTCCACCAATTCCGATTCGGGAGTCTCACTTTCTGCCAGAGTCAGGCTATCCCAATAATTCCACAGAGTGCGATATCCCGTTGCTCCTTCTGAATGCTGCTGAGATGTCCACAGGAGCATCCAGTTGTCTGTATGGCGAAGGGGTGAGGTTAAAGGTTCTGCCAACAGAAACTCTGCAACCGTTTCCGCTTCACTAAAAGGTTCTAAGGCTTCTAGATGTTCTGGAGTCAGGAGCAGCACCGTATAAATGGGACGATCCGGACGAAATTCTCCATTAGAGAACATCGTGCGAAACTCCGGTTGCAGACTAAAGAGAGCTTCCTTTTCGATGCGATCGTGCTGTTCCGGGCTAATCTGTATATGCAACTCACACCCAATCGGAACTCCATCAGCTTGCAGAAGATTAACTCCTTTTAACTGCATCTCCAACAGTTCGTTAGGCGTTTGGAAAATGAAGGGGCGATCGCCAACAACTATCACTTAACTCAACCACCACTTATAACGAAGATTTTAACTCATTAGACAAAGCCTTAATAAACACTAATTTAGACCTGGGATCGAAATTAACATTCTGCAACATCTTTTGAAAATCAACGTCATTGCTCGGCCATTTTCCCCATTGCATTTGTTTTTTACCTTTCTCACTTAATCCATTATCTAACCCACCCTTATTCAACGTTACCGTAGGATTCCCCTTTCCTTTACCCCGAAGACGACTCCATCCTGCTCCTACTGTAGTCCCAATTCCTTTGCCACCTTTCTTCGTCGCTGTCCACAATCCTTAGTTTTAGTTAACGATTTTCTCAATTGTTTACGCCGTTTACTATACGTGCCAATACTCAAAAACTTATTTAGAATGACCAGCAAATTCAATCCGGGAACAGACCAAGCCCAAAGACTACTCGAATTTCCAATCAGATCCGAAACTGTTTCTGGGGTATTCTCTCCTTCTCCCTTCATGATTTGCAAAATCATTTTGAATCGGTCTAAAATCGTATAGGCATTGTCATTATTAAACGCTTCCTCTTGGGCAATATCTGTTGCATCTGCTTGACCTAAAGTTACACCAGCATTTTTAACTTGACTGCCAATATCTGCCCAATCAGTTGGCCGTAGAAATGCCAGAGATAGAGTGTAAACACTCTGTTCGTCTTGCGATTGATTGCGAGACCTGGAGAAGGAAAAACTTTTCTTCTTTTTGCTTTTGAAAAACTTCTTTCCTTGCTTGAAAATGGATTTATAAGTAATATCAAGATTATTGACAACTTTGTTTCTAAGTTTATCGATTACGGTGGCAACTAACTGTTCTTTTCCTTTAAAAACAAGTTGAACATTTTTAGTCCCTTTGTGGATTTCGACGCTTATACTATGATATTGATCATTTCTCAAACTCTCATTGAGATGATAGAGTAACTCCTCATGCATTTTTTCAGCTAAGGGAGGATTGGGAGTACCATTGAAATCACCAGAGATCTTGACTTGTCCTCTGGAAACCGGATCGAGCTGAAATTGACTCAGATTTATCGAAGCGGTAATAGTTGCATAGTCCTCATCTGCTATGTAGTGTCCACTTTGGGTGGGTACATATCCCTCATCATCGATATTCACACGATCAATCATGCTAGAAGCTTTAAGTGTCTGTTTAATCCCTTGAGAAAACATATCCCGACAGACAATACGAATTGAATTATCATGAATTTCTATTTTGTAATATTCTTCACCTGTATCTCCCTCGATCGCATGTTTCAAGCTGTCCACTAATGCATTACCCTGCTCTCGATATTCGGGTGGGTTTTCTGGAAACTGACCCTTTATTTCCGGTGGTGCCAGCCATCCATCAAGATCTGCGGCTACAGCACTTGAAGCTACTCGCTCTTCCTGATCGGTTGGATCTGAAGTATTGCTATTGCTGGGAGTCTCACTATCCTGGGTCGGGCCAGTCTCATTGACTCGCTGCAAAACCTCACCACCTCTCATCGGTTGCAGCGAGTCTAAGGGGAGTTTCGCTGCTGCTTTCAACTGCATTACATTGTTCTGTCCCCTGGGTTTCACCGATTTCCCTGACCACCGCTTCGGACGTAATGAACGCTGCAACTCGGCGACACTTTTCTGTTGACTCACCTTACTTTGTACCCTTTCTTGGGGAGCTGTTGCGGTTGGCGGATAATGGGCAGAGCGCTGGAGAACTTGCCATCCCTGGTTGCTGCCAACCGGTTCTGTGGGGCCCGGTTGTATGGCTGCGGGTTGGGGATGACCGTAGATCTCATGTAGAGAGCTATAGTTGTAGTGGGAACTGGGTTGAAATGGCGATAGAGCTTTAGTTTTGGGGCTTTGGCGCTGTACGGAGGGAAGTACCTTGGGGCGAAATGTGCTTGAGGTTTTCTGCGCTGTGGAGCTAGATTTAGGTGTTTTTTTGGGTCGTTGGAAGGCACACATGAGCGAAAACCCACAGTTTGAAGAAGTTGCTTCTATTATATTTGAGGATCTACCCTATCCAGTTAAATTCATCCTAAAAATGGCCGATCCAATGAATACGGGTAAAATTGGTGAGGGTAGTCCTCTCGATCCTGTATAGCAAACCTAAATGAGTTGTGTAATGGCTGCCCCTCATCCCCCTGCCCCCTTCTCCCACAGGAGAAGGGGAAAAGTCCCTCTCCCGTGGGAGAGGGATTTTCCGCAAAGCGGACATGAAAGGGAGAGGGCATTTCCCGTTGTACAACTCATTTAGACTAGCTATATTCGCCTGGCTAGAATTAACTCAACTCCAACCCAGACCTATTTTAACTTTTTAACTTTTTAATTTTTAATTGATATGAATGCCCCTCCCTCCAACGTTAACCCCCAATGGTATTATCAGAGTCTGCAATATTTGACTCGGTGTATTGGGCAAATTCATCAAGTTCTCGATCGCCACATTACTCAACTGCAAAATCCGGATCAGGCTCTTCCCGATACTCCCCTGATTTATCTTGATGCTCCCCCTTCAGATCTAGAGGAACCGCTTCCCGCTTTCGAGCAGTTAAGCCAAGTCTTCCACCTCTCTCCCTTCGAGCGCAAGGTGCTGTTGCTCTGCGTGGCTCGGACGCTCCATCCCCAGGTTCCAGCCCTTTGCGGCCATGCTCAGGGAGATGCTAATTTAACTTATCCTACGTTTCAGTTGGCGATCGCCCTTTTTCCCGATTTCCATTGGGAAGCTCTTCATCCCCAAAGACCGCTACGATTATGGAACTTGCTGAATTTAGCCGAAAATGAAGATCTGACCCATACGAAACTGGAGATTGATGAGAGTATTTTACATTATTTATTGGGTCAGGTTTATCAAGATCAAGACTTAGCCCCATTGCTCGAACCTCTTACACCTCCAACGCCCTCTTTATCCGCCTCTCATGAAAAAATTGTCGAGTTAGGAATTTCCGCTTTATTAACCTCTCATCCCGTGCAACTGTGCGGATGGAATGTAGAGGATAAACGGGCAATCTGCCAACACATTGGCGAGTATTTTCAAATGCCGGTACAAGTGCTATCCAGTCGCCATTTACCCAGCGATCCGAAGGAGTTAAAACATCTGGTATTTCGCTGGCGACGGGTGATGCTATTGTCTCCTACTTTGCTGCTGTTGGAATATGAGCCAACTCAAGGCACAGAACTGGTACAGCAGGCAATTTTAACCGATTTTATCCGAGACTTAAAAACGCCGGTGATGATCTCGACTTCGATCCGGTTTTCTTCTGCTCATCTTCCTCTGCTGACGTTTGATGTGCCGAAGCTTTCCTATTATGAACAATTGAATCTGTGGCAAACCCATTTAGGAGAAGCGACGGAGGAATTGAACGGCCATTTAGAGGTGATTACTTCCCAGTTTAATTTACCCTCAACCACGATTAAGGCGGCTTGTTCGACGTTAGAAATCGAACCTAAAGAAGGGGATTCTATCGGCGATCGCCTCTGGCAGTTTTGCCGCCTACAAGCTCGCCCCCGCTTAGAAGATCTCGCTGTTCGTATTGAAACTAAGGCAACTTGGGATGATTTAATTTTACCCCGGCAACATAAACAAACTTTGTATCAAATGGTGGCTCATTTACGACAGAGGGTGCGCGTCTATGAAGATTGGGGCTTTGCCGGGAATGAGCGCCGTGGTTTGGGCATTAGCGCCCTCTTCTCCGGACAAAGTGGCACGGGAAAGACCTTGGCGGCGGGAATTATCGCCCGCGAATTGAAGTTAGATTTATATCGCATCGATCTAAGTTCTGTAGTCAGTAAATATATTGGCGAGACTGAGAAAAACTTAAAACAAGTCTTTCAAGCTGCCGAAACCGGGGGCGCAATTCTGCTCTTTGATGAAGCCGATGCTCTCTTTGGTAAGCGCTCCGAAGTGCAGGATAGCCGCGATCGCTACGCCAACATGGAAGTAAGTTATTTACTGCAAAGCATCGAAGCCTACCAGGGATTATGCGTACTGACGACCAACCTAAAAGGGGCGATCGATCAAGCCTTTCTGCGCCGCATCCGTTTTATTGTTCAATTTCCTTTCCCAGATCGGGATAGCCGCGAAGCCATTTGGAAGCGAATTTTCCCCACTAAAACTCCTACAGAGGGTTTAGATTCCCGCAAACTGTCTAACCTAAACGTGGCTGGAGGAAACATCCGTAATATTGCCCTCAACGCCGCATTTTTAGCCGCCGATGCCGGCGAACCCGTGAGCATGAAACACCTGTACGAAGCGACGAAGAGTGAATATATTAAACTAGAGCGCTTGTTAACGGAAAAAGAAACTAAAGGATGGAACAATTAAGGGAGGACGACAGCCGGTTTCTGGGTTAGGGTAATACAATAGGATAACGCTTTGCACATTAGCCCCCCTTCTTCTATCATGGTTTCAGTTCATCCCCAAATTGAGTATCCAGAAAGCGACGGG
>NZ_JAQOSO010000041.1 GCF_030068505.1 Roseofilum capinflatum BLCC-M114 | reverse complement strand
CCCACTCCAGTCATATCAAAGAATTCGAGGAGTGCGGGCATCTTGCCCGCTTCTTCATATCAAGTTCGCTTATTCATGTCCGCGAAGCGGAAATACCCTAATTAAAAATCCAGGGAGCAAGATGCTCCCACTCCAGTCATATCAAAGAATTCGAGGAGTGCGGGCATCTTGCCCGCTTCTTAACAAATTTTCATGTCCGCTTGCGGAAACCGGACTTGATATCACCCTTTATCCGGACTTGATATCAGAAATCCCTTATGCTAAATAGAGCGTTCAGTCAGTATAAGAGAACAGCAAAGATTTGATGAATATCTGGTATTTAACAGGGGGGGGAATAGTGGGCTTAGTGGCGATCGCCATTATCCTCTATCTCGTCACCGCCCGTCGCTATGAATCATCCGCCTCCGTCGCCAACTCCTACGACCAATGGACAGACGAAGGCATCCTAGAATTCTACTGGGGCGAACATATCCATCTCGGCCATTATGGCTCCCCTCCAGAGCGCAAAAACTTCCTCAGCGCTAAAGCCGATTTTGTCCATGAAATGGCCCGTTGGGGTGGCTTAGATGCCCTACCCCCCAACACCACCGTCCTAGATGTCGGCTGTGGCATTGGCGGCAGTAGTCGGATATTAGCCCAAGATTACCACTTTGACGTAACCGGCATTACCATAAGCCCCCAACAAGTCAAACGCGCCCAAGAATTAACCCCAGAAGGACTGAGCGCGAAATTTGCCGTCGATGATGCCATGGCCCTCTCCTTCCCCGATGCCAGTTTTGATGTCGTCTGGTCAATTGAAGCCGGGCCCCATATGCCCGATAAAGCCATTTTTGCCCAAGAACTGCTCCGCGTCCTCAAACCGGGAGGAATTTTAGTGGTTGCCGACTGGAATCAACGGGATGACCGAAAAATCCCCCTCAATGGCTTAGAGCGCGTCATTATGAAGCAACTCTTAGACCAATGGTCTCATCCTGCATTTTCCAGCATTGAAGGGTTTGCCGAACTGCTAGAAGCCACAGGATACACCGAAGGACAGGTCATCACTGAGGATTGGACAGAAGAAACCCTTCCCTCCTGGCTCGATTCCATTTGGCAAGGAGTCGCTCGACCAGAAGGGTTGATTAAATTTGGCCTACCCGGTTTGATTAAATCTCTGCGAGAAGTGCCCACCCTGTTACTGATGCGTGTCGCCTTTGGTACGGGTTTATGTCGGTTTGGCATGTTTCGGGCCATTCGGGGAAATAGCCCAAGGGAACTGAAAACCTCCGATTCGACTCCAGTGAGTACAATTGCCTCTTAGCTCGACTTATGACTGTCATGATTCTTCTCAATCGAGAAAGAGATGTTACATAAGTTCAAAATTGGCTATAGTAGACAACAAGAGTTTATCTTGAGATTGAGAAAGATGATGATCAATCTAGCTCCAGCTCCAACCTCATCAAACCAGGGGGGAGAACAGGAGGAAGCACGGGCCCTCAGAGAAGTATTCGCACACATTGAGGAAAGGAGTTGTCCCCATTCCTATAACTTTCACATGCATACCCAGTTTTCTGATGGCAAATTACGCCCGGAAGAGATTATTGACCAGGCGATCGCGATCGGATTACAAGGACTGGCAATCACCGATCACCATAGTGTTGACGGTTACAAGGTGGCCCACAACTGGCTCAATCATCCCAATCTCAACCCTAAACCCCCCCTCCACCTCTGGAGTGGTGTGGAAATCAATGCCTATCTATTGAAAACTGAAGTTCACATTCTTGGCTATGCCTTTGACCCCGATCATCGAGTCTTAAAGCCCTATCTCCAAGGTCATGCGGTGAAGGGAAAAGCCTATCAAGCCTCTGCGGTGATTGATGCTATCCATGAGGCGGGGGGTTTAGCTGTTTTGGCTCATCCCGCTCGATATCGTTATCCAGCCACTGAACTGATTCCTGAAGCTGCTCATCTGGGCATTGATGGAGTAGAAACCTATTACGCTTACAATAATCCTACGCCTTGGACACCGAGTCCTAAACAAACGGCTCAAGTGCGACAACTGGGCGAGTCCTATAACTTGTTGCATACCTGTGGAACAGATACCCATGGTCAGAGTATCCAGAAGCGATTGTAATATCAAATCTATTCATTTACGCTACAGATCTCTGTAGATAGGGCTTGCTGAAAAAGTTGAAAATTGTGCGATCGGTGCGATCGCCTCCGTCGGGCTTCGCCCATCCTAGAAAGTGAGAAATGTTTCTCTCTCGATATTTATAGGTTTCATTAATTACTTCCTTGTTCATCATAACTTTAAATAATTGAAAGGGGACTAAATATCCCCTCTCCAAAAATTGGCACAAAAAAAATCCGACAGACCTGCCGGAGCAGGTGGGAAAGATTCATTACCAAAAAGGTAATAGCTATTTCTGTTTCTGAGAGTTTAAATTTTTATTAAATTTCTGCTGCCGATACGCACTTCCCAGGAGAAGCCGAGTTTCTGGACGGCTAATTTCCTTCATCCCATCATTTCTCCATTTTCCGAATCCGAATTGTGGTAGGGGAAATTACAGTAAAAGCACCCGGTAGTTGATCGGCGTATTGAGCGATCGCATTAGCAATGATTGTTACCTTTTTCTCGTTGGATAACCCTATTAACAGGCGATCCACAATCAGTTGATTAATATTTTCATCTGCCAACAAGTTCACGAAGCTACATCTAACACTGGATACACCACATCCGCCTTTAACGCTTCAGCAGCAAAGGCAAGGGCGGCAAGGATAGACTGGCGATCGAGTCTAGGATAAGCTTGTAAGAGTTGTTCCTCAGTTTCACCAGCCGCAAGACTTTCTAGAATCAATTCAACGGTAATTCGAGTTCCCCGAATCGTTGGTTTTCCCATCATAATTTGGGGATCGGAAATAATCAGTTGTTGGTACTCCGGCATCATGTACAAGAACTCCTGTATCAATCAGAAACATTTCGGTTTGACCGTAATTCCTTATAATCGTAGCGATCTGAAAATTGAATTTGTCCACTCAAATCCAGCAAATTCCGCTTTTTGCGGGTGCGAATCAACTCTTCTAGAGCAAAATTCATCAATTCTTGCTCAGTTTGACAATCTGTTAAACTGAAAGCCTCTTTAACTAATTGTTCATTAAGTTCAATGGGCATTTTTATCATTAACAACTCATCCAATTATGTAATTCATTGTACCCGATCTACACAACCTTGCCTTGACTGGCGAGAGAAGTGCAAAGAAACCGGGTTTCTGTTGCCTCTCCATCCCAGGGTACATCTGTGGGAAGAAACCCGGTTTCTAACCGCCGCAAGAAGTCACTCAAGCTACCATAACTCCCCGACGCTCTTTATGGGGCATCTGTAGCCATTTAGGAACCGCACCTTCAGCCGAAGAGATTGATAACGCCCGTCTAGAAGCCTGGAGTAGCTTTCCCAGGGAGGATATTTAATGCTTCAGGTAATTGTGGAAGTTCCTTTTAATCGTGATATTGCTCAAACCATGCAAAGCCTCGATCGCACTCAAGTCCCCGATCTTCGCGATCGCATCATTGCTGCTACAGCAGTTTACCATAATGTACCGCTCATCAGCCGCGATCGTAAAATTCAATTGTCTACTATCAATACCATCTGGTAACTGATTTAGAATTGAAAAATCAATCATCGCTCAATGGAGTAAGGTATTGTGGCTTCTGCGGAAATTGTGCAACAGGTGAGTCGGCTGCGGGAACAGTTGCAAAAGGCGAGTTATGCCTATTATGTGCTGGATAATCCGATTATGGAGGATAGTGTATACGATCGCCTCTATCGCCAACTCCAAGACCTGGAAAGCCAATATCCCGATCTGATTGTACCGGAGAGTCCCACCCAGCGCGTGGGCGACAAACTGGCAGAGCGGTTTACTTCCGTCGAGCATAATGTTCCCCTCTACAGTCTGGAAAATGCCTTTAACCTCCAGGAGTTTCGCCAATGGCAAGACCGATGGATGCGTCACGCGGGTTCTATTCCTGCTGCCAACTCCCCCGAATATATCTGCGAACTGAAAATTGATGGCTCGGCTCTGGCTCTAACCTACGAAAACGGCATACTCGTGCGCGGAGCCACCCGTGGCAATGGCACTATCGGAGAGGACATTACCCCCAATGTGAAAACAATTCGCTCTATTCCCCTGCGCTTAACCGGAGAAGCCATCCCGGAGCGCGTCGAAGTGCGAGGAGAAGCCTTTCTCAGTCTAGAAGTCTTTGCCCGGCTCAACCAAGAACGCACAGAAGCGGGGGAACCTCCCTTCGCTAACCCCCGCAATGCGGCAGCCGGAACTCTGCGCCAACTCGACCCGCGCATTGTGGCGGCGCGACGCTTAGATTTCTTTGCCTATACCCTCCATTTGCCGGAAACCTCAACTTTGCCCCAAACTCAGTGGGAAGCCCTCAAATGGCTCTCTGAGTGGGGTTTCAAGGTCAATCCGAACCGTACCTGCTGCCCCTCTTTAGCTGAGGTGGAGCAATACTATAGGCGCTGGGAAACGGAGCGCCACCAACTCCCCTATCTCACCGATGGCGTGGTGGTGAAACTGAACAATCTAACGTTGCAAACTCAACTGGGCTTTACGCAAAAATTCCCCAGGTGGGCGATCGCCCTCAAATATCCCGCCGAAGAGTTGCCCACAGTGGTGACATCGGTGACGGTGCAGGTGGGTAGGACGGGTGCGCTCACCCCCGTAGCTGAACTCGAACCCATCCAACTGGCGGGAACTACGGTCAAACGCGCGACCTTGCACAATCCCGATCGCATCGCCGAATTGGATCTGTGCATTGGCGATACGGCGATCGTCCGCAAAGCGGGGGAAATTATACCGGAAGTTGTGCGAGTTTTACCGGAACTGCGCCCCCCCGGAGCTACCCGCTATACCATGCCCACCGCTTGCCCCGAATGCAACTCGCAGGTGGTTAAACTGGAGACAGAAGCGGTTACTCGGTGTATCAATAGTGCTTGTCCCGGTATTCTGCGCGGCGCTCTCATCCATGCCTCCCGTCGGGATGCCCTGGATATCGACGGCTTGGGGGAAAAACTAGCCGCGCAGATGGTCGAGCAGCAGTTGGTGGGATCGCTGGCGGACTTGTATGAATTAACGATTGATGATTTAATGCAGTTAGACCGTATGGGTCAGAGATCTGCCCAAAAGTTGGTAGAGGCGATCGCTGCATCGAAAACTCGCCCATGGCACTGTATCCTGTATGCGATCGGCATTCGCCATGTGGGAGCCGTCAACGCTAAAGTCTTGTGTGAAGCGTTTCCCTCCGTCGAACAACTCGCCCAAGCCACAGAAAGCGACTTAGAGAATGTACATGGAATTGGTTCAGAAATGAGCGCGGCGATCGTTCAATGGTTCCAACTTCCCGAAAATCAAACCCTCATCCAACGGTTGCAAGCATTAGGCTTATCCCTATCTGCTGTAGAAGTGAAACATATTTCGCCCCCAACCTCTCTGACGGGCAAAACCTTCGTGCTGACTGGTACACTGGCTAGTTTAACGCGATCGCAAGCCAAAACCCGCATAGAAGACGCAGGAGGAAAAATCACCAGTTCTGTTAGCTCCAAAACCGATTATGTCGTGGTTGGCGATAAGCCTGGCTCCAAGTTGACCAAAGCCCAAGAATTAAACATCACCCAACTCACAGAAGCACAGTTACTGGATTTGCTAGGTTAGCATCTCATTGCCCTTCTCATCTCTTGCTTCTGCAACAGCAAGCGACTATAACCGGCAAAACTTTCGTCTTTACCGGTTCCTTCATTTTAGGTATATTGTTGTTACTTACAAAATGGAAAAATACGCCTGGCAGACAATCTACCAGAACTCTCAGTCACCCAACCCATTCCTTTCTAATTACACTCTGGGCAAAATCGTCACTCCAGAAGATCTTGACTTTTGGGGAACTGAACCCGCTAACGGGGGATCTCCAGGGAGTTTATCCTGTTTGGCTAAATTGGCTAATTCTTGCAATTGAGCGATCGCCTCTGCACCCTCAAGTTTCATCAGCTCTCGGTCATCGCGCATTTCTGTCCAGGTAATCCCATAATCAGAAACCAAAAACCGAATCAGATGGTTATCCCCCAAGCTCACCATAAACGATGCGCTATTCATCTGATCGCCGCAGGTATAGCAAGACGCTAAATATCCCTGACGCTCCAGGACAATAGCCAACGCCTGAAGGCTCATCACTAAATCTCGGACAAATTGTCTATGCTGGTGCGCTAATCGGATAAACACCTTTATTTTCCTCCACTCACCACACTATTCTAGACGGCTTTATACTTTCTTCAGGATTCCATCAGATTTTCTAGATTGATCGAGGGATTACCATACTTCAAACCAATGAATTAGGCTCCAGCCTAAGAGCATCTTTTCCGAAATACCGTATACCAGGATACAGAAAAATCCACAAAAGTCTTGCCTCTAGCCTTTAGTTCACTTGCCACCAGCCGAAACCCGGGCCAATGAATCGAACCGTTAACCATGCGGCAATCATGATTCCAATCCCAATCCAAGCTCCCGTACTTGTCCATTTAACAAACCGATCCGCTTGGGATTGAGTAATCGGCAACCAGGGCAAGATAGTCTTTTCCTGGCCATACTGTTCTCCGAGAGCTGCTTTACGGCGTTTCGCTTCACCCATAACTGATTTGCGTAATACCCATTAACTAAACTAACCTAGATTCCGATAATAGCCTTTTCTGAGAAATTCCTGCCACTGTGTTGACAAAACAATAAGAAACGATACGTTTTGCGATATTCGTCTCAAAGCCCCCCTAAAAGCCGGCCTCCACTCCCCTAAAGGACGGCACTTTCAACCCAAAATTTCCGGTAACGCACTAATTTCTAATTGCAAAACCGGTGTAGGCTAACTCACTCACCGCGTGCCAACTAAAAATATCAGCTTGGAACTGCTTCCAAGACCCATAAACCTCTTGAAAAGAAGAATCCTCACTCGCTTGTTGCTCCAATAGTTCCTGAGTCGCTTGACGACAAGCCGTTAAAATTTCTGGGCTGAAGGGCTGTAACTGTGTGCCTCCCTCTTTAAGCCGCTTCAATGCTTGTGGATTTAGGGTATCATAGCGACCCAAACAGTGAACATTTGTATCAGCCGTCGCACTCCTGATTGCATCCTGATAGTCTTTAGGTAACTCATTCCACTGGTCTAAATTCACCTGTAACTCAAACGTAGAACCCGGTTCCCACCAACCCGGATAATAATAGTATTGGGCAGCCTGATTCAAGCCCAGTTTCTCATCATCATAGGGGCCAACCCATTCAGCCGCATCAATAGCCCCCCGCTCCAAAGCCAGAAAAATTTCTCCTCCGGGTAAAACCTGCACATTCACCCCTAAACTCGCTAAAACCTTACCCCCAAACCCAGGAATTCTCATTTTCAGGCCATTTAAGTCTGCCACTGTATTCACCTGGCGCTTAAACCAGCCCCCCATTTGCACTCCACTATTGCCCGCAGGAAAGGCGATGACATTAAAATCGGCATAGAGCTGATTGATCATCTCTTGCCCCCCCCCATAGTAGAGCCAGGCATTTTGCTGTTGGGCATTCAGGCCAAAGGGAACAGTGGTTCCAAAGACCAGGGCGGGGTTTTTACCAATGTAGTAGTAACTGGCGCTATGGCCACATTCGACAGTTCCCGCTTGTACCGCATCCAAAACTTGCAGTCCAGGCACAATTTCCCCTGCCGCAAATACTTCAATCACAAACCGCCCATCGGTTATGGCTTCGACTTTCTCAGCTACCATTTGAGCTGACCCATAGAGGGTATCGAGGGAGGTGGGCCAACTGGTGGCCATTTTCCAACGGATATTGGGGAGGGCACTGTTGGTAGGACGGGTGCTAGTGTTTTGTGAGGTGCTGGTTTGGGCGCTACAGGCCGCTAGGGCTAAGGTGGTGGCTGCTCCTGTGGAGGTATAGGCTAAGAGTTTACGGCGTTTCATGGGTTAAATTTGGATTAAAAAGCGGATTGAAACGTCAATCATACCTCTGAATTTGGGTCACTACAATAGACTTAATCCCAATAAGCCTAAAGGCGTTACTCTAAGCTACGCAGACGATGGAGAAATTCTTGGACAACTTTTTGGGGGTTATTTTGGCATTGTTCGATCGCATAGGAGTCAATGAGGACGATGCCATATTGATTTAACAGGCGATCGCGCTTGAGATCGAGATAGCAAGAGTCCTCTTCAATTTGTAAAACCCCACATTTACCGCTATCAATCACCAAAAAATAAGGATTACGCTCAAGTTGTCCTGCTAAAATCGTTCGCACATGGGGATAAAACAAGATATTTTGTTGGTGCAAGGCTTGGGCAATGTCTAATTCGGCTTGGGAAGCAAAATCTAACCCTTGCCACTGATAAGGCGATCGGGCCGGTTCATGGAAGGATCGATCTAATCCTTCCGCATGAACTAAATGGGTATCAGTAAAATTGGTTTCACTCAAATCTGAACCCCGAAAAATAGCATAAGCGGCATTAGAGCGCCCTAAATTCGTCTGATGTAAATTTGCGTCACTTAAATCCGCTTTAATTAAATTGGCCCCACTGACATTGGCCCGACTTAAATCTGCCCCACTCAAATTCGACCCACTTAAATTTGCCTGCGCTAAAGATGCCTGAAGTAAACAGGCCCCATTTAGATCGGCTTGCACTAAATTAGCAAAAATCAAATTTGCCCCACTTAAATCGGCATGGGCAAGACTAATATTAAATAAATAGGCGCTACTCAGATTGGCCAAGGTCAAATTCGAGCCACTGAGCAACGCCAAAAACAAATTAGCACAGCTTAAATCGGCATGGGTTAGGTTAGAGTGGCTAAGATTAGCATGGGAAAAATTAACATGAAATAGATTGGCACGGGCCAGATTACACTGACTTAAATCAATGCCACTTAAATCCGTGTAACTGAGATCGATCCCCGCTAAATCTAGACCGCGAAAATCTCGTTGTCCTCCTTGATAAAGGTCTAAAAGGGTTGGTTTATCCATGGACAAGCACCCAAACGTTTCAGATTCAGATTATGTACGCAAGATCAACTGGGATTGAGAGTTTAACTTTGGGTTTGCTCGGCCAGCACTTCTAGAGCAGCTTCATATTGGGGATCGGAAGCGGTAGCGATTTGATTGCGGGAGATGGTCTCAGCCGGAACTACCCGATCTGGCTCAATGCCTAACTGATTAATATCATGATGATCGGGGGTTTCATATTTGGCAATGGTTACCGCTAACCCAGAACCATCGGATAAATCAAATAAGGATTGAATTAAGCCCTTCCCAAAGGTTGTTTGGCCCAGTAATTGAGCGCGATCGTTATCTTGGAGTGCCCCTGCTAGAATTTCACTGGCACTAGCGGTTCCATGATTGACCAACACCACGAGGGGATCGTCAGTCATGGCCGATCCAGTGGCTTCAAAGCTTTCTAAAACTCCTTGACGGTTGACCACATAAACAATCGTACCGCGATCGATCCATTGGCGAGCAATTTCAATGCCTGCGGTTAATAATCCACCTGGATTATTGCGTAAATCGAGAATATAACCTTCAGCTCCCTGGTCTTCTAAGCGGGCGATCGCCTGGCTCAGTTCTTGGGAAGCATAGGCATTAAACTGAGTTAAGCGAATATAACCAATAGGCGTTGAGCCAGATTTGGAGTCGATTGTTCGCAAATCGGCTATCACCGGATTGAGGGTAATATGGTCGCGGGTAATCTCCACGGTATGCTGTTTGCCGCGATCGCTCTCAATGGTTAGGGTAACCACCGTTCCCGTCGGCCCCCGCATCCGGTTGGCGGCCTCCTCAATGGTCAAGTCACGGGTCAAAACGCCATCAATAGCAATAATGCGATCGCGCGGTTGCAGTCCTGCCATTTCTGCTGGCGAGCCGGCGATCGGCGCAATTACTGTCAGTAAGCCAGTTTGGGGATCTAACGCAATCTGCAACCCCACCCCACTCAACTCTCCTGAAGTGGTCACCTGCAAGCTTCGATAGGACTGGGGAGGCAAAAACCGGGTAAAGGGATCGCCCAAACTCTTGAGCATTTCGTCAATGGCCGCATAGGTTTCCTCGCGACTCCTGAGCGGCTTTTTCAGAGCCTTCTGGCGCACGAACCACCAATTTTGATGATTAAAGGTCTCATCCAAATAAGACCGATTCACAATGCGCCACACCTCATTGTAGAGCTTCTGTTCTTGAGTCAGAGCATAGGCTGGGGAGATCGAACCCCCAAGGGCGATCGCCAGATAGAGAACCAGAAAACACGCCACCCAAAAAAATCGCTTTACCATCACCTGTTTTATCATTACTTTGGCTATGTTACATTTCTATAAGAGCGCATTAATCTTTCATAGGATCGTTAACCGCATGTTTACCAAGCAGGTAAGAGAGTCAAAAACCTTTCAATGGTTTCAAGAACGTCTAGAGATCCAAGCCATCTCCGACGACATCACCAGCAAATACGTCCCTCCTCACGTTAATATCTTCTACTGTCTCGGTGGAATTACCCTCGTGTGCTTCCTAATCCAGTTTGCCACGGGATTCGCCATGACCTTCTACTACAAACCTACGGTAGCGGAAGCCTTCAGCTCCATTCAATACATCATGAATGAAGTCAGCTTTGGATGGTTAATCCGCTCCATCCACCGTTGGTCTGCCAGTATGATGGTACTGATGATGATTCTGCACATCTTCCGAGTGTACCTTACCGGAGGCTTCAAAAAACCCCGCGAGCTAACTTGGGTAACCGGAGTTGTCCTAGCTGTCATCACCGTAACCTTCGGAGTAACCGGCTATTCTCTCCCTTGGGATCAGGTCGGGTATTGGGCCGTTAAAATCGTAAGTGGTGTTCCTGCTGCTGTTCCTGTGGTTGGAGACCTGGTAGTTGAACTGATGCGAGGCGGTGAAAGTGTAGGCCAAGCGACCCTAACCCGCTTCTATAGCCTTCATATTTTCGTCCTGCCTTGGTCGATCGCCGTCTTCATGTTGGCTCACTTCTTAATGATTCGTAAACAAGGGATCTCCGGCCCCTTGTAAAGCGCTTCGCGCTAGGGAATGGGGAATAGGGATAACTATAGCGATCCTAAATGAGTTATGTAATGGCTGCCCCTCATCCCCCTGCCCCCTTCTCCCGCAGGCGCTGCCCTGCTTGCCCTGAGCGAAGTCGAAGGGAGCGAAGTCGAAGGGAGAAGGGGGAAAAAGTCCCTCTCCCGTGGGAGAGGGATTTAGGGAGAGGGCATTTCCTCTTGCACAACTCATTTAGACTAGCTATATCAACCCTAAAACCCCTTGACCTCGATATAATCGTCCCATTTATTAATTGATTGAACCATGTCTATTCAAAAGCCACCCGCTTTATCCGATCCCAAGCTCCGGGAAAAACTCGCCCAAGGTATGGGCCATAATTACTATGGTGAACCCGCCTGGCCCAATGACCTGCTGTATACCTTCCCCGTAGTTATTGTGGGAACTCTCGGCTGTATCGTTGCCCTAGCGGTACTCGATCCCGCCTTCATCGGCGAACCTGCCGATCCCTTCGCCACTCCCCTGGAAATTTTGCCTGAGTGGTACTTCTATCCCGTATTCCAAATCCTGAGAACGGTTCCCAATAAACTGTTGGGGGTTCTGATGATGGCTTCGATTCCCCTGGGCCTAATCCTGGTTCCTTTTATCGAAAATGTGAACAAATTCCAAAATCCGTTCCGTCGTCCTGTAGCCACTGCGGTTTTCCTCTTTGGAACCCTAGTTACCCTGTGGTTAGGTATTGGCGCGGCTTTACCTATCGATAAATCTCTGACCTTGGGACTCTTCTAAATCGAGAATAGTATCTTTTTTCTTTAAGCACCGGTAAGGGAACTGGCGATCGCCCGATCTTTAGATCCCCTGCCGGTGTTTAAGTTATTTATTAATTATACAGTTGCAAGACTTCGAGACGTTGCTCGGTTTTTTTGCTAATTTTGTATTGGACACCAATCTAGTTAAACAAATTCTGAGGTGGGATATGTCGGTACTAGAAGCATCACCTTTATACCGAGAATTACTGGAACAGGCGAGAAAAACGGTTTTACAACAAGGTATTGAACAAGAGCGCCGAAAAACGGTGGAAAACTTGATGAGGTTCCGTTTTCAGACCATTGACCCTGAATTAGAGGAGATTGTACCCAAACTCGTAGCTTTGCCGACTGAAGAAGTGTTTTCCTTGATGTTGCAAAAGTCTCGGCAAGAGTTACTGGAGCAATTTAGCGATCGCAGTTGATATCAAGTCCGATTGTTCATGTCCGCGAAGCGGAAATACCCTAATTAAAAATCCAGGGAGCAAGATGCTCCCACTCCAGTCATATCAAAGAATTCGAGGAGTGCGGGCATCTTGCCCGCTTCTTAACAAATTTTTATGTCCGCTTGCGGAAACCGGACTTGATATTATCCGGACTTGATATGACTTAGTATTTTTTCATTAAATCAGCCGATTATCGGAATTAGACTTAATATCCCATAGAGCCAGAAAACTGCTGTATCTTCCATAACTGAGACTCCGAATCCCATGGTTCAAACTCCCCCTATCCCCCAAACGCTCTATCCAGAAACGGATGGATTACCTATGGCTGAAAATACGGTTCAATATCGTTGGATTGTTCGCTTGGTGAGCAATTTGAGACGCTTGTTTGCTCACCAAAATGTGTTTGTGGCTGGCGATCTATTCTGGTATCCTGTCCAGGTGAATGCTCCGCCGGTTCCTGTGCAAGCTCCCGATGCGATGGTGGTGTTGGGACGACCTGGGGGCGATCGCAAAAGCTATAAACAATGGGAAGAAGAAAATATCGCGCCTCAAGTGGTTTTTGAGATTTTGTCTCCCAGTAATTCCCGTAATGAAATGCTCGAAAAACAAAGGTTTTACCAAAAATATGGGGTGCTGGAGATGTTTTTTTATGACCCAGAGTCTCGCGATTTTTTGGGATTGGTGCGGGGGAGCAAAGAGGAAGAGTTTAGGTTAATTACACCCCTGAATTTACCCTGGAGTTCGCCTTTGTTGCAAATCCGTTTTGAGTGGTTGGGGGAGGATTTAGCAGTATTTTATCCGAATGGGGAACCGTTTCAAGACCCAGAGGAGGTGATGGAGGAGCGCGATCGCATTCAACAAGAGCGCGATCGCATTCAAGAAGAGCGCGATCGCGCATTCGCCAAACTCCGAGAACTCGGTATCGACCCCAACCAACCTTAAAATGGAATAGCAAAATGACAAGAGGATGGGGAGATGTTCAGACAACTTCGGCGCTGGTTAGCACAACTTTGGCAATGGTTTAAGGGTTTATGGTCTTCCTCTCCTAGCTCCTCAGCCGATACTGCAACGATTTGGCCCACGGATACGGACTATGAAATGCGGTTTATGTCTTTTCTAGAGGGTGTTCATCACGGGAAAAGTCAAGTTCTCCAAGATTGGGAAGCCTTACAACAGGAGTATTCAGAAGAGCAATGGATCGCTTGGTTAAAGCGCTTTGGCCAAAAAGTTACCGAAAGTTCTGAACCGAATGACCAATTGGCAGAGCGTCTGATACGCTTGGGGGAAGTCGGTTGTGGTGAATTGGGAGCAGTGGCAACAGCGATCGGCGAACAGCTACACCCCCCAACGCCTGAAATTTCTTTAGATGAGGATAATCCTCAAGTTTGGTTCGATCGCGGTAAACAATTACTCGATGAAGATGACCAAAAGGCTTTAGAATCCTTCGATCGCACCCTGGAACTTGACCCTAATCACGATCGCGCCGCCATTAATCGCGGGAATGCGCTGATGAACCTGGGAAGACATGAAGAGGCGATTTTGGCCTACGATCGCGCCCTAGAATTAAACCCCAAGGCAGATTTGGCTTGGGCGAATCGGGGGAGTGTATTTTTTGATCTCGAAGACTATGAACAGGCGATCGCCAGTTGGGACAAGGCTCTAGAATTAAATCCCAAAGATCTCGAAACTTGGCATAATAAAGGCATCGTTCTAGGGGTCAAACTCAATCGGTTTGAAGAGGCGCTCAATTGTTTTGACCAAACCCTGGCACTGCAACCGGAGGATGTGCAAACTTGGTTTAATCGAGGCATTGTCTTAGCCGCCTTAAATCGATGGGAAGAGGCTCTAGAAAGTTGGAACCGAGCAACCGATCTGCAACCGGATTTTCAGGATGCTTGGATTAATAAAGGGGTAGCATTACAAAAATTAGGTCGCTATGCAGAGGCGATCGCCGCTAATCAACGGGCTATAAATCCCAGTTAATGCCTAGGGATTTTGGTAAAATGCCTGTATTTACCAGTAAATTTACTGTTGTACTCCCAAATCTACCCTTACCTGTTAGTGCCATCTCCATGAATGACTCGGTTTTAGATGTTTGTAATCTCACGGTTGAATTCAAGACGGATGAGAAAGTGATTCAAGCGGTTGATCGAATAACTTTCTCGGTTCAACGAGGACAAACCCTAGGCATTGTGGGAGAATCTGGCTCAGGAAAATCAGTAACTTCCTTAGCCATTATGGATCTGGTTCCTCAACCTCCGGGAAATATTGCTAGTGGTGAGATTTGGTTTCATCCTCCAGAGGGCGATCGCCTGAATTTGCGCGATCTTTCCCCGAAACAGATGCAACAGTACCGGGGTAGCCAAATCTCGATGATTTTTCAGGAACCGATGAGTTCCTTAAATCCGGTGTATACGATTGGGTTTCAGTTGGTGGAAGCGCTCCGATTTCATCAATCGATTTCTGTCTCAGAAGCGAGACGACAGGCGATCGCCCTCTTGCAAGAGGTGCAATTGTTGCCCAAGGATGAGAGTTTAGAACAACAGGTGTTAAGTGAATTTGCGGAACCGCCTGGCGATCGCCAACTGCAATCTGCGATCAATCGCCAAAAACAAGCCATCCTCGATCGCTATCCCCACGAACTCTCAGGGGGCCAATTGCAACGGGTAATGATTGCCATGGCAATTTCTTGCAACCCTACCCTATTAATTGCCGATGAACCCACCACAGCCTTAGATGTGACCGTGCAAGCGACGATCCTCAATCTCCTCCGGGACTTGCAAAGAGCCAGGGGTATGTCCCTAATTTTTATTACCCATGACTTGGGCGTAATTGCTGAAATTGCCGACAGTGTGGTAGTCATGTATCAAGGGCAAATTGTCGAATCTGGCTCCGTTCTCGATATTTTTTCCCATCCCCAACATCCCTACACCCAAGGTTTGTTAGCCTGTCGCCCCCGGCCTGATTTACGCTTGAAATATTTGCCCACCGTGGCGGATTTTCTGGAACAAAAGTCTGCTACAAGTGTCACAAAAATTACTGAAATTAATCCCCAGGAAGTTGAGCAGCGCCTCGAAAAACTCTATCAACAATCCCCCCTAATGGTGGTCAAAGACCTGAAAGTAGGCTTTCCCAGCAAAGGTATCTGGGGACAAACTCAACGCTACACCATGGCAGTCAATGGGGTATCTTTTGAGGTCTATCCGGGCGAAACATTAGGCTTGGTGGGAGAATCGGGTTGTGGTAAAACTACCCTAGCGCGATCGCTGTTGCAATTGGTTCCTTCTATGGGGGGGATGATGGCCTTTGAAGGCGAACAGCTTCAATCCTTAAATGTCAAGGCTTTGCGCTATTTTCGCCGACAGATGCAGATTGTCTTTCAAGACCCCTATAGCTCATTAGATCCGAGGATGTCCATTGGCGATGCAGTCATGGAGCCGTTGGTGATTCATCAGGAGTTAGATTCTAAGTCTAAAAAGCGCGATCGCGTGCGCTATCTTCTAGAAAGAGTCGGACTCGATCCCAGTTGGATGACTCGCTATCCCCACGAGTTCTCCGGAGGACAGCGCCAACGGGTCTGTATTGCCCGCGCTCTGGCATTGAATCCGAAGTTTATTATTTGTGATGAGTCCGTCTCTGCGCTGGATGTATCCGTACAAGCTCAGGTGCTGAACCTGCTGAAGGAACTGCAAGAGGAGTTTGAGCTAACCTATATTTTCATCTCCCATGATTTGAGTGTCGTCAAGTTTATGAGCGATCGCATCATGGTCATGAATCGCGGTAAAGTAGAAGAAATCGGCCCCTCTGAGCAAATTTACACCCATCCCACCCAAGAATACACCCGCCAACTGATTGCGGCCATTCCCACCGGAACCTTAGAGGAGATTGAACAGCGCCAAAACTCCCCCCGTTAACTCTGATGAAAACTTATTCTTATAGGGTGAAAAGTTGACCCTTTTTAAGTTTTAATTTTTTCGGCTGTCTTCGACCTGAAAATTTTTAATGGATATGCTCGAAACCCAACTCTATCACCTGCAACAGTTCGCCGATCGCCTCGTCGATACGCAACTGGCTCACCTCAATCCTGTGAGTATTGGTCTCATTTTTATCGCGGGACTGCTCACCAGCTTAACCCCCTGTATGCTCTCCATGCTGCCCCTCACCGTTGCCTATATCGGCGGCTACGAAACCGAAAACCGCCTACAATCAGCCATTCAGTCCCTCTGGTTTGCCGCCGGTTTAGCCACCACCCTCGCCCTCCTCGGAGTCGTCGCCGCCCTCGTCGGTCAAGTCTATGGTCAAATCGGTATCGGCTTACCCATTATCGTCAGTATTATCGCCATCCTCATGGGACTCAATCTCCTGGAAGCCTTACCCCTGCAACTGCCCGCTTCCGGGGGCATGGATTGGATTTCGCCTAACTTCCCCAACAGTGTGCGCTCCTATCTCATCGGCTTAACCTTCGGCTTAGTCGCCTCCCCCTGTAGCACCCCCGTCCTCGCCACGCTGCTGGCTTGGATCTCCACCACCCAAAACCCGATCCTCGGTAGCGGTTTACTCCTTGCCTATACTGCTGGCTATGTGTCTCCCCTGGTACTCGCGGGAACCTTCACCGCTTCGATTAAAAAACTGTTAGCCCTGCGGCAATGGTCAGGATGGATCACTCCTACCAGTGGCGTGTTATTAGTAGGATTTGGGGTAATTTCGCTCCTGTCTCGTCTTGTACCGATTAGTTAATGTTCTGATGACTTCCGATCAAAATGCTTCTGCTCCGCTCCCCTTCAACCCCCTGCAATGGTGGAAAAAACAAGTCCTGCCCACCTTAGCTGATTTACGATTAGCGATTATCCTGCTGCTGGCGATCGCCCTCTTCAGCATTTCCGGTACAGTCATAGAACAGGGGCAATCTCTCGAATTTTACCAAGCCAACTACCCCGAAGACCCCGCCCTATTTGGCTTCCTCTCCTGGAAAGTCCTCTTAACCATTGGCTTAGATCATGTTTATAGCACCTGGTGGTTTTTAGCCCTGCTCGTCTGGTTCGGATCGAGTTTAACCGCTTGCACCTTTACCCGCCAACTGCCCACCCTGAAAGCGGCTAACCGGTGGAGCTATTACAAAACCCCCAAACAATTTCAAAATCTGGCGCTCAGTACCCAACTCAATCAAGGCTCCAATGACCAACTAGAACCTATCCTCAAACAATATGGGTATCGCGTCTTTCGGGAAGGCGAAATGCTTTACGCTCGCAAAGGCATCATTGGCAGAATTGGCCCCATTATCGTTCATGCCAGTATGTTGATTATCCTAGCCGGTTCCATCTTAGGCTCCCTCACCGGATTTATGGCCCAAGAAATGATTCCCAGTGGCGACACCTTCCAAATTAAAAATATCATCGAAGCCGGGCCCTTTGCCCAATCCCAAGTCCCCAAAGATTGGTCAGTGCGGGTGAATCGCTTTTGGATTGACTATAGTCCAGAAGGCAGAATTGAGCAGTTTTATTCCGATTTATCCGTCTTAGATAATCAGGGCGAAGAAGTCAAGCGCGAAGAAATCCATGTGAATCAGCCTTTGCGCTATCGGGGGGTAACCTTGTATCAGGCCGATTGGGCGATCGCTGCTGTTAAAGTCAGAATTAATAACTCTCCCATCTTCAAGATTCCCATGGCCCAACTGCCCATTCAAACCGAGGGCAGAATCTGGGGAACCTGGATACCCACCAAACCCGACATGAGCGAAGGAGTCGCCCTAGTCACCAAAGATTTACAGGGAACCCTCGTCGTTTACGATAATCAAGGACAACTCATCGGAACCGTGCGCCAGGGTATGGACATCGAAGTAAATGGGGTTACCCTAAAAGTTTTAGAAGTCCTGGGTAGCACCGGATTACAAATTAAAGCCGATCCTGGTATTCCCGTTGTGTATACCGGATTTGGGCTATTAATGATTGCTGTCGTCATGAGTTATTTTTCCCACTCTCAAATCTGGGCACTACAAAGCGGAGATAACTTTTATGTGGGCGGAAAAACCAACCGCGCTCAAGTCACCTTTGAACAAGAAGTGCTGAAAATCCTTGACCAAGTGCAGGACAATACACCATCACCGATCAAAACTTAGCCCATTTTTATCTTCTCTGCGATCGCCAGAAGCTATCAACGGTTAACTCTCAACTGGTATAGTGGGTTTTGTGATCCCCGATTCTGTACAAAAATCCGTGAAAGCAATTACTCTCCTTGGTTCCACCGGTTCGATAGGCACTCAAACTCTTGATATTGTCTCTGAACATCCCGATCAATTTCGCATTGTTGGCTTGGCAGCCGGTAATAATGTTACCCTTCTGGCGCAACAGATTGAGCAATTTCGACCGGAAATTGTAGCTATTTGTAATCCCGATAAATTGCCTGAATTGAAGGCGGCGATCGCCTCAGTCGATCCCCAACCCATTTTAGTCGCTGGAGAAGCTGGGGTCGTCGAAGTCGCTGGTTATGGTGATGCCGAAAGTGTGGTCACCGGAATCGTCGGCTGTGCCGGACTTCTGCCCACCCTAGCTGCCATTAAAGCTGGTAAAGATATTGCCCTAGCCAATAAGGAAACCCTAATCGCCGGTGGGCCAGTGGTCTTACCCTTGGTCGAAGAATATGGTGTAAAATTATTACCCGCAGATTCCGAACATTCCGCAATTTTCCAATGTTTGCAAGGTGTGCCCCAAGGAGGGTTGCGTAAGATTATTTTAACCGCATCTGGCGGGGCATTCCGGGATTGGCCCGTAGAAAAATTAGCCCAAGCCAAGGTCAGTGATGCCCTGAAACATCCCAATTGGTCGATGGGACGCAAGATTACCATTGATTCAGCCACCCTGATGAACAAGGGTCTAGAGGTGATTGAAGCCCATTTCTTGTTTGGTATGGATTACGACAACATCGAGATTGTCATTCATCCCCAAAGTATTATTCACTCCTTGATTGAGGTTCAAGATACTTCCGTTTTGGCGCAGTTGGGATGGCCGGATATGCGCTTACCTTTGCTTTACGCGCTCTCTTGGCCAGAGCGAATTTATACCGATTGGGAAACCTTAGATTTAGTCAAAGCGGGCAATTTAACCTTTAGACACCCGGATCATGATAAGTATCCTTGTATGCAATTAGCCTATGCTGCCGGGAGAGCTGGGGGATCGATGCCTGCGGTATTAAATGCGGCTAATGAGCAAGCGGTGGCTTTATTTTTAGACGAGAAAATCGGCTTTTTAGAGATTCCCCAGGTAATAGAACAAGTGTGCGATCGCCACCAGAATACCTCTCATCCCTCTCTAGAGGATATCCTAGAAGCCGATCGATGGGCCAGACAAATGGTTTTAGAGGTCGCAGATGGGGTCAAACGTGATTTCTTAGTGATGCGCTAACTCATATCAAGTCGGATTAAATACCCTAATTAAACATCCAGGGAGCAAGATGCTCCCACTCCAGTAGGTTCGTGCGGGTTTCCGCAAGCGGACATGAATACAAAAATAGTCGTCAGTCTACAAGATTTGGGTATAACCCGCCCCTACAGAGATCTGTAGCGTAAATGATTTGATATTACACAACACTCAGAGGGACTTTCTTACTCATTACTCATTACTGATTACTTAACAGCGCGAAGCGCTGTATCTAAAGAATTCGAGGAGTGCGGGCATCTTGCCCGCTTCAACCCAACCTGCTCTGCTATAGGATTGACTGTTCTGGATTAGAGTCCCAAACTCAGTATATTAGAAACAGTCATATTCTCAAATTTCAGGAGTTTCCTTTCTATGAAAATTAGAAGTGGGTCACGAATCTGGGGAAAGGTTAAAAGTTTAGGAATTCCCCAGAGTATAACCGCCGTCATTTTAAGTGCATCAACAGCAATTTTTACTGCTCTACCTAGTTATAGTGCGGAACAAATTGTTTTAAATTATGGACTTTTAGAATTTTATTTATCTGTTTCGGATCTAGAGTCCTTTGCTGAGACGGGTGCGGTGAGCGACCAACTCGGTTTTTATCTGAAATTTCTGACCCCAGAGGGACAAGAGAATTTTCGGCAAGTGCTGATCTCTCCCTTAGAAACACAGGCTGCTTTAGAAGCAGGATTACCTGGAGATGTTGAAGTTGGGCCGGTTGCCATTTCTAAGTTTTTCTCGTCTCCCATGGGTCGGGGAATCATCACCGATTTAGGAAAAATATTACAAACTGATTCCCGATTTAATGGCGGATCGTCTATCCGTGCAGCCCTAGTTTTATCAGCGGCCGATCCAGAGGGGATGACGTTGTTAAATTTCCTGAAAAAATTTCCAACTCGTCAATTGCGCGTCAATGCTAATGAAATTTTTGTCCTGCGAAATGCTCTAGAGACTTTGATTAAAACGACCGATCAAGTGGTGGCTGAAATTGAACTGAAAGCAGAGGAAGAAATCCAAAGTGAAGCCGATATTGACTATGAGCAACTCCCGGATATTCGCGAACCGGGAGAGAGGGAGTTTACCACGAAGCAAATCGAATTAGTGGATGAGGAGCGCGATCGCCGCTTTTATGTCGATCTGTATATTCCCGAACATAAAAAGAACGAAAAACTCCCGGTTTTGATTATTTCCCACGGTTTAGCCAGCCACCCCGAACACTTTATACGCGGCGGATCAATTTTGGCTTCCCATGGGTTTTTCGTTGCCATTCCCCAACATCCCGGTAGCGATTTGCAACATCTGCAAAACTTGCTCACAGGTCGAGAATTTGAAGTGTTCGAGCGCTTGGAATTTATTAATCGTCCCCTCGATATTCAATTTCTGATCGACGAACTAGAGCGACGGAACCGCTCAGAATTGGGCGATCGCCTAAACTTAGACACTATTGGGGTTGGAGGTCATTCCTTTGGCGGCTATACAGCTCTCGCTTTAGCCGGAGCAACCATTGATTTTCCTACCCTAGAACAGCATTGCCCACAAATTTTAGGATCGGCAGATGTTGCCTTGCGCTTGCAATGTCGCGCTCTCAGTCTAAAATCTGAAGAATATCAACAGCATACCTTACACGATCCCCGCGTCAAAGCCATTTATCTTCTGAACCCAGTTAGCCGCTTATTCGGTCAATCAGGAATGGCAAAAATTAATATTCCGGTATTAATGGCTGGTGGAGACAGCGATCCGGTTACTCCCCTGATCTTTGAACAAGTTCAACCCTTTACCTGGTTAACCACAACCCATAAATATCTCTGTCTTCTCTACGGTAGCTCCCACACCGAACAACTCACCAAGCTCACCATGTCTTTAGTGCCTCAAGTGGGAGAACTGGTGGAACCTGACCCGCAAATTGTAGGAACTTATGTTCGCGCTCTGGCTGTGGCCTTTTTCAAGGTTCATTTACTCAATGATGAGAGCTATAAACCTTATTTAACGGCTGCCTACTCCGATTCCATTACCATCGATCCTTACCTGGTGAACTTAATTCATTCCTTTACCCCAGAAGAGTTGGAATTAATCCTCAATAATTAAGTCCCTCAACTCCACTAGGGAGGGTGAAGGGGACTGGGAAATCAGGACTAAACCTTCAACGACAAACCAATTCGTTTTAACTTCTCATTCACCTCCAAAACCCTCACCTTCACCACCTGTCCCACCTTGACAATATCCTTCGGATCGCTCACAAAACGATCCGCCATTTCAGAAATATGAATTAACCCATCCTGGTGTACCCCAATATCCACAAACGCACCAAAATTCACCACATTCGATACCACCCCCTCTAAAATCATCCCCTCTTTTAGGTCTGTAATCTCGTTTATGCCCTCTCTAAACGTCGCATATTCAAATTTGGCTCTAGGGTCGCGTCCGGGCTTCTGAAGCTCATTCACAATGTCTTTGAGCGTGGGCAATCCGATCGCCTCCGTCCTGTAGTTTTCCAAGCGAATTTTACTCACCCGATCCGCAATTTCTCCAACTCTCGCCAACGGCAAATCCAGATCCTGCACCATCTGCTCCACAATGCCATAACTCTCTGGATGCACCGCCGTATTATCCAACGGATTCTCACCCTCACGAATTCGCAAAAACCCCGCCGCTTGTTCAAACGCCTTCGGCCCTAACTTCGACACTTTCAGCAACTGACGACGATTCTTAAACGCCCCATTTTCATCCCGGAACTTCACCACATTCTTGGCAATGGTGGGCGTAATTCCCGACACAAACGACAACAACTGCATCGAAGCCGTATTTAAATCCACCCCCACATAATTCACGCAACTTTCCACCGTTTCGTCTAACTGTTTTTTCAGCAATTTCTGATCCACATCATGCTGATATTGCCCCACGCCAATCGATTTCGGGTCAATTTTCACCAATTCCGCCAACGGGTCTTGCAAGCGCCGACCAATACTAATTGCACCCCGCACCGTCACATCTAAATCGGGGAATTCCTCCCGCGCCAAATCACTAGCCGAATAAATCGAAGCCCCCGATTCATTCACCATCACCTTAATCGGTTTGCGCTCTAAATTTTGCAACACTTCGGTCACAAATTGATCCGTTTCGCGGGAAGCCGTACCATTACCGATCGCAATCAACTCAATGCTATACTTCCCAATCAGCTTCACCATAACCTGGGCCGCCTCCTGCCGTTTCCGCTCTCCCTGGTGGGGAAAAATCGCCTGATACTCCAGAAACTTCGCCGTCTCATCCAACACCGCCACCTTACACCCCGTGCGAAATCCGGGGTCAATCGCCAGCGTCGGCTTCATTCCTGCTGGAGGAGAAAGCAGCAGCTCCCGCAGATTCGTTTCAAAGGTTTGGATAGACTCAATATCCGCCGCCAATTTACACTCACTGCGAATATCCGAGGTTAAAGACGGCTTCATCAAGCGATTAAAGCTATCCTCAATCACCCCCTGAAACCAGGGACGCAACACCCGGTTACGGGTACGGAGAATCTGGCCTTCTAAGGTCTCTAGGATTTTATCGCGATCGCAGTCCAAATCCAGCTTCAAAACCTTCTCCGCCTCTCCCCGCAACAAAGCCAACCAATTATGAGCCGCAATTTTGCTCACTGGAGCGCTATAATCGCGATACATCTCATATTTTGTCGTTCCCTCCGGATAATCCTTCTTGATTTGGGAAACAAACGCCCCCGTTTTTATCATCTGCTCCCGAACTTGCGCCCGCAAAGTCGCCGTTTCCGCAATTTGTTCGGCAAGAATATCACCCGCTCCTTTGAGCGCCTCTTCCACCGTCTCCACCCCTTTTTCTGCATTTAAATAGGGTTGAGCCAACTCCTCTAAAGACGAAACCGAACCTTGAGAACGATTCAAGTCTTGCAGCAATTGCGCCAGGGGTTCGAGTCCCTTTTCCTTCGCAATAGTAGCGCGAGTTCTGCGCTTCGGTTTATAGGGCAGATACAGGTCTTCCAGTTCCGTTTTCTGCTCACAGTTCTCAATTTGCGCTTTTAGCTCATCCGTCAGTTTTCCTTGACTCTCAATCGACTCTAAAATCGTCTTTTTCCGCGCTTCCAGTTCCGAGAGATAGAGAGAGCGGTCAGCAATTTCTCGCAACTGCACTTCATCAAGCGAGCCGGTTCTTTCTTTCCGATAGCGAGCAATAAAGGGAATCGTCGCCCCTTCTTGCAGCAGTTCCAGCACATTCTCCACTTGAGAGAGATTGAGGTTTAATTCTTGGGCAATTTGTCGCGGAATTTGTAGCATGATTCATTCACAATACTATTTTTAATCAATTTTTGCATAGACCAGATTTTGCCCTCTCCCTGTATCCCTCTCCCACGGGAGAGGGACTTGTACCCCTTCTCCCGCAGGAGAAGGGGTTAGGGGATGAGGGCAAAATGCTGATTGCTTCAAAACGCTATATAAAATAAAAACAATAACCCGTTCAGTAAATAAAGCTTAACCGAACTCCTGATAATTATCCCATAAATTCGTAGTTTGACGCAAACTCTGATGGGAACCCTGACCTAAAATCAAGTGATCTAACAACGGAATACCTAACAATTGAGCCGCTTGTAATAACTGTTTCGTTAGCTCCAGATCTTCCTCACTCGGTTCTGTGCTTCCCGTAGGGTGATTATGGGCAATAATCAAACGACTTGCCCCTTGACGAATCACTTCTCGAAAGATTTCTCTAGGATGGGCTAAAGTTTCCGTTGCTGTGCCGATGGTAATCACTTTAGTGGCTAAAATTTGGTTTTTAACATCCAAAGATATCACAGCAAACTTTTCTTGATTTTGCCACATTAACTGATGACTCAAAACCGCCGCCGCTTCATCTGGACTATTGATTTCTCGCTTGACTGGTCGGCATTCAAACACCCGTTTTCCTAATTCGATGGCGGCTAAAATGGTGGTGGCTTTAGCTGGCCCAATACCATGAATTTTAGTTAATTCTTGGGGACTAATATCTCGCAGCACTTCTAGAGCGTCGCGCTGCCCATCTGTAAGTTCTTTTAACAGATGTTGTCCTAATCCCATGGCCGATAATTTGCCCTTGCCTTGCCCGGTTGCTAACAAAATGGCAATTAACTCGGCTGCGGTTAAATGACTCGCTCCTAGCTCAATTAGACGCTCGCGGGGGCGTTCGCTGGTGGGCAGATCCAGCATCCGGATACTGTACGTCATTTCAATTAAAAATTAAAAATTGAGAGCAATCATGCCCTCTCCCTATATCCCTCTCCCACAGGAGAGGGACTTATTCTCTTCTTCTCCTACTACGGTAGAAGGGGCTGGGGGATGAGGGCAACTGGTTCACTACAGGAGGATAAAGATTTACTCGTAAACATTGGCGGCTTTCAACATATGATAAGTAATCAACAGTTGAGTGAGTGCCAAGGGATAACTTTGCAGAATTTCGCCGGTTGTGCCCACCAGTTTCCCAATTTCTTCATTGCCTTCTAAACTACAGAATTTTCCTAGATAAGGTACATCACTACAGAGTATTTTTTCCAGTTCTTTGACTTGTTCATCTGTGGCATGACCATCGACTTCTAGGACATCAACGGGCTTATTCATGTCCCGGTCTAATTCGAGACGGATAGCAGAACTGAGGTGCGATCGGCTCGGTTCCAAAATACCGGTAAAATCAGGGTGGGGAATGGTAGGACGCAAGACTAAACGCACATCTAATAAGAGGTCGTTTTCTTCGGTTCGATCTTCTGGAGGATAGAAACTGACGACAATATCCGACCATTGTCGTTGGGGACGGATAAATTGCTCTGAGTCAGATTCCCGTTTGCGGAGTTGCTCCATGACCTGTTCTTCTGTGTATCCGCGTTTGCGGGTATCGCGCTTAACTTTCCACTGACTGCGGAGATCTTCGGGGGGAGCAAGATAAACTTTAACGTCAAAGCTATCTCTGGCAACGCGAGTGGAATAACTCAAGAGTCCTTCAACAATCACAAACCGTTTGGGTTCGATATATTCGGGGGGATCGAACATCCCCGTATCGTGATTGTAAATGGGTTTGAGGATGGGTTGACCGGTTCGCAGTAGCCCTAGATGTTGTTGGATAATATCCAGATAATTACAATCGGGGTGCAGTGCAGAGATGCCCATTTCTGCCCGTTGTTTACGGTCATATCGGTGGTAGTCATCTGTACAAATCACAGTAACGCTGTCTTCTCCAAGAACTTGAGCGATTCCCTTCGTTAAGGTAGTTTTACCAGCAGCGCTATCACCGACAATGCCAAGGAGAATTGGGCGATTGGAAAGGTTACGAGTGGGCATGATTTAGGGGTTACCAAGTCTAGGGGTTAAGCTGACTTATGATACCATGAAAGGGAACAGAGAACAGGAGCCTCTGGTTTAAGGAACATTTGGGGTCAACCTAGGGTTCACCAGAGACTCCTATTCAGGTCTGAGGATCTCAGGGCTGAGTTAAGAATGAGCAAGTGAATCGAGAACAGATGGAGTGGTTTGCAGTTGTTTTTGTTTCTGCTTAAACTCTTGAAGTTGCGCCTGAATATCATCTCGAACAATGGTGCGATAGACCATAAAGTGTTCTATATGGGCACAAACGATTAAATAATGCTCCCAAACGGCAGGATTTTGTCGCAGAATTGAGAATAAGTGATGCCAGAATTTCCAGCGCGTTTTCCGTTTAAAGCCTTGTCGCCAAACCACAATACTTAGGGCGCGTATATCTTTCCAATTGGGGATTTTGGCTGGAGGAGTTGCCTTGGGCGCTCCTAATTTGAGGAAACAGCGATAGGTGCGGTCTAAAAATACTTCTGGATCGTATAATGTCCAAAAAGCATCCACAAATTCTTGGGCAATTTCTTCAATGGGACGAGTGGGAATAAAGTTCATTAATGTCCGTTGATTGATATCTTGTCTGCCATCATAAAAGAGCCGTCCTTCTTTTTCTAAGCGATCCCATAGGGCGGTTGTGGGTAGGGCTTGCAACATGCCAAACATGGCGGTGGGAATGGCGGCTTGTTCGACAAAGCGAATGATGCGATCGGCGGCTCCTTTTTTCTCTCCATCAAACCCAATGATAAATCCAGCCATGGGGCGTAAACCATGGCGAGTGATGGTATCGACGGCTTCGGCTAGAGAGCCTCTTGTATTTTGGAATTTTTTGGTTAAGGTTAGGCTGTCTTCATCTGGGGTTTCAATGCCTAAAAAGACGGCATCAAAATAGCATTCGACCATGAGATCCATCAGTTCTGGATCTTGAGCTAAGTCAACGGATGCTTCGGTGTTAAATCTGAAGGGATAGCTATGTTCTGCTTGCCAAACTTTGAGTTCTTTGAGGAGTCGTTTGACATTGCGTTTGTTGCCGATAAAATTATCATCGACCATGAATACGCCTCTGCGCCAACCCAATTCATAGAGGTAGTCGAGTTCTTTTAGGAGTTGTTGGGGGTCTTTGGTGCGCGGTTTACGACCATAGAGGGTGATAATATCGCAGAATTCACATTGAAAGGGACAGCCACGGGAAAATTGCACGGACATGGAGTCATAGGCATCGAATTCTAGCAGGTCGTATCGGGGAATGGGGGTGGTGGTTACGTCGGGTTTTTCTGTGGCTCTTAAGATGCCGCTTGTTTCTCCTTTCTCTAAGGCTTCGACGAGTAAAGGTAGGGTGATTTCTCCTTCATCTAAGACGAGAAAATCGGCTCCAGCCGCTTGTGCTTCGTCGGGGACGGAGGTGGGATAGGGGCCGCCGACTGCGACTAATTTACCTCGTTTTTTGGCTTCTTGAATTTGGTCAATGAGGTCTTGTTTTTGGACGATCATAGCTGAGAGGATAACTAGATCGGCCCATTCCCATTCTGCTTCGCTGACGGGGCGCACGTTGCGATCGCATAATTTAAATTCCCACTCTTGCGGTAAAATGCCCGCTACCGTGATTAATCCTAACGGGGGAAACAGCACTTTCAGGTCGATTAAGTCCAGGAGGGTATCATAAGACCAAAAGGTTTGTGGAAATACGGGATAAATTAATAAGACCTTCACGCTGTGCAGCCCCCTCTTACCAAAAATTAATGACTTACAGCTTAGTTATAACAATAAAATCGGATTTCATCCGATCGCCCTTGGAAAACTCTGAACCAACATTCCTATGACTCTTGACCCCCAACTGGCTTCTCCCCCGAATACGGCGATCGCCTGTGATGCCGATCCTGGCTTTATCGAATGGCTTGCTCAGGCTAATCATAGTCTGATTTTAAGCACCTATCAAGCCGGGAGTGTGGCGATCATGGGATGGAATGGACAGCAGGTTAATTTACTCTTGCGTCAGTTTGATAAACCCATGGGTTTGGCTGTATCCGGCGATCGTCTGGCGATCGCCACCCGTCATCAAGTGATCCTCTGTGCTAACTCCCCCACCCTAGCCACACACTACCTAGAGCATCAACCGGGGCGTTATGATAGCCTCTATTTACCTCGCGTTAGCTACTGGACAGGAGATCTGAATATCCATGACCTCAGTTTTGGCCAAGAGGACATTTGGATCGTCAATACTCGCTTCTCCTGTTTAGCCACCCTCAGCCCTGATTTTAGCTTTGTTCCTCGATGGCAACCCCCGTTTATCACTGAACTTGCGCCGGAAGATCGCTGCCACTTGAATGGCCTAGCTATGGTTAACGGAAAACCCAAGTATGTCACTGCTCTGGGTAAAACGAATACTGTTGGGGGATGGCGATCGAATAAAGCCACAGGCGGCATTATTCTGGACGTAGAGAGCAACGAAATCATTCTAGACGGTCTGTCTATGCCCCATTCTCCGCGATGGTATCAGGGGTATTTATGGATGCTCAACTCTGGTACGGGGGAACTGTGGCGCATCGATCCTAAAACCTGCACTTACGATGTGGTTTGTGCTTTACCTGGCTTTGGTCGCGGTCTAGCCTTTGTGGGAAATACGGCATTGGTTGCCCTATCCCAAATTCGCGAAACGGCTATTTTTGGGGGACTGCCCCTGCAAACGCGATTTCCTCATCTCATCTGTGGTGTAGCGCTTATTAATGTGGAAACTGGAGAGGCGATCGGCCGCCTCACCTTTTCCAGTGGGACTCAAGAGTTGTATGATATCCAAGTCCTGGCTGGAGTCAATCGTCCTACCCTGTTAAATCTGGAAAAACCCGCGACTCGCCAAGCGTTTACTGCTCCTGACTTTGCCTATTGGTTGCGTCCGTCCTCAGAAATACGAGATTCTAGCGATCCAGGGTAGAGGAAATTTGGGTACTCTAGGATGGGAGGCGATCATGCTGGGTATCGCACGGTGCGATCGCTCAATATCAATGCACATTCATAAAAATCAAAAATCCTCTCACCCGTAATTATTAAACTCTGTGGTGATGTTCTCCAAAAGAGAAATCTGTTGATAACATTGACTCCAAACAGATTATCTATAACCTGGTGCGATCGCACCCTATTTCTTGCATTTACCCTTATTGCTCTAGGAGAGAAAATTAATGGCTATCAATCCGGTTGGTTCAGAATTTAGAGTTAATACGACAACAGCAAGTGTTCAACATCTTCCGGCGATCGCCGTAGACAGCGACGGTGATTTTGTCGTTACCTGGACAAGCTACTTCCAAGCAGGAGATCCTCAATCTGGCGTATATGCACAACGCTATAACAATGCAGGGGTTGCTCAGGGTGGAGAATTCAGAGTTAATACCTTTACTGATAGTTTCCAATATGAGTCAACCATTGGCATTGACTCCGATGGGGATTTTGCGATCGCCTGGACGAGCGGTGGACAAGATGGCAGCAGCTACGGCATTTATGCCCAACGCTACAATAGTGCAGGCTCTGCTCAAGGGGGCGAATTTAAGGTTAATGCCACCACTAATGATAGCCAGACTGCTCCTAGTCTGGGCATGAGTCCCAATGGTAGCTTTGCGATCGCTTGGACAAGTAATAACCAAGATGGGAGCGAGAGCGGAGTTTACGCCCAACGATACAATAGCAACGGGACACCAGCCGGTGGAGAATTCAAAGTCAATGCTACCACCAATGGATCTCAATCCTTCCCCGCAGTAGCCATGAATGCCAACGGCAATTTTATTATTGCTTGGCAGAGCAACGGACAAGATGGCAGTGGTGCTGGAATTTATGCCCAACGCTATGACAGCAATGGCAGCCCAGTAGGAGGGGAATTTAGGGTAAATACTTTTACGGCTGACGATCAGCGCAGTCCCTCGGTGGCGATCAATGATGATGGGCAGTTTGTCATTACCTGGGAGAGCGCCAGTCAAGATGGGAGCGAGGCAGGGGTTTATGCCCAACGCTACGATAGTAATGGGGCGGCTGTAGGGAGTGAGTTTCAGGTTAATACCTTTACTACGGGAAACCAGCGATCGCCGGAAGTCACCATGGATAATAATGGGGGCTTTTTTATCACTTGGGAAAGCGCTGGCCAAGATGGCAGTGGAGACGGAGTTTACGCTCGGCAGTATAATTCCCAAGGACAACCGCAAGGTGCAGAATTTAAGGTCAATACTGAGACAGCAAACGATCAGGATAATCCGGCGATCGCCATTTCTGATAATGGGCAATTGGCGATCGCCTGGCAAAGCCAAGGGCAAGATGGTGATGGTACTGGAATCTACGCCCAACGGTATGTCTCCAATACCTTGATTGAATTCTCAGAAGCCACCTATCAAGTCAACGAAGATGGCTCTCTCGTCAATGGTGAAATCACCCTCAACCGCACGGGTAATTTAGATGTCACCTCCCAAGTACGAGTCAATATTACCGGGGGAACGGCTACCGGAGGAGCCAATGGGGATTATGAAAACAGCAACTTCCCCCTCACCGTCACCTTTAATCCCAATGAAACCACTAAAACCGTTCCGGTTACCATTCTCCAAGATCAAGAAACTGAATCCACAGAAACGGTTAATTTCAACCTGGATAACCTCAGTAATGCGGAACTCGGTCAGCAGAGTACCACGGTTCTAGAAATCTTGGATGATGATATTCCGGGTTTGAAACTGGAGCCTCAGACGGGATTAACCACCACAGAAGCCGGGGGAACAGCGAATTTTAATGTCTCCCTCAATACCCAGCCCACTGCTAATGTAACCGTAAATCTTACCAGTAATGACACCACTGAAGGGACGGTCTCTCCAGCCACATTAACCTTTACGTCCCAAAACTGGAATGTCACTCAAGCTGTTACCCTGACTGGGGTTGATGATCAAATTGCTGATGGAAATGTTGAGTATACCATTACCGCCAGCGCCAGCAGTAGTGATAATAATTATAATACCCTTGACCCCGGCCAAGTTACTGTCACGAACACTGATAATGATATTGTTGGCATTACAGTGAATCCCACATCGGGACTGACGACAACGGAAGCGGGAGATACTGACCAATTTTCAGTGGTGCTGAATACCCAGCCAACGGCAGATGTGACCATTCCAGTCAGCAGTAGTGATACCACAGAAGGAACAGTTACCCCTCAAAATCTGGTATTTACACCTAACAATTGGGATACGGCGCAAACCGTTACTGTTACCGGAGTTCCTGATAATATTGAGGATGGCGATATTTCTTATCAGGTACTGCTGGCGGCGGCGACCAGTACAGATACGACCTATAACGGCATCGATCCCAGTGATGTCTCCGTCGTCAACGCGGAAGTCGGACGGGTGATTTTACAGGAGTCTGGGGGGAATACGGCGATCGCCGAAGGGGGGAATACTGATACCTATACTCTACGCCTAAGTCGTCCACCAAGCGGTAATGTGATTGTTTCCGTCGCCGCAGATAATCAATCTACAGCCGTACCCTCAACAGTTGTTTTCACGCCGAACAGTTGGAATGTTGCCCAAACCGTTACTGTCACAGCAGTGGATGATAATGTAGCAGAGGGAACCCACAGTAGCACCATTGGGCATACGGTCAATGCTCCGAGCGATCCCGGTTACAACAACTCCCCTGTGCCAACGGTAACCGCTACCATCACGGATAATGATGGCTCTCCTCCAACGCCAACTCCGACTCCAACCCCGACTCCGACTCCAACACCGAATAGTTCAGTTAGCTTTGTGGAATCTGGGGGTAGCACGAATTTAGCTGAAGGAGGAGCAACGGACGATTATACGGTGGTGTTAACTCGTGAACCTTCTGCCAATGTGATCGTTTCTGTGGTTCCTGATGGCCAGGCCCTGATCACCCCATCGAGCTTTACCTTTACTCCCACCAACTGGAATACGCCACAAACGGCAACGGTACGAGCGGTGGATGATACAGTAGCAGAAGGCAACCATAGTAGTGTGATTCGCCATACCAGCACTAGCACGGATGCAAGTTTTAATAATATTACTCTGGCGAGTGTGACTGCGGCGATCGCCGATAACGATACCACACCCACGCCAACTCCCACACCGACTCCCACGCCAACCCCAACCCCCACCCCAACTCCCACGCCTTCTGATCCGGTTGCGCCTCCTTCTAATCCTACTCCTCCCACCCCAAGTCCTAGTCCTACACCTGCTCCTGGTGATTCAGGAAATAACAACATCTTTGGTACAGCAGGCAATGATGTAATTAATGCCGGGCCTGGAAATGACCAAGTTTCCGGTTTACAAGGCAATGATGTAATTTCTGGTGGCTCAGGAAATGATGGCATTAATGGTAATGAAGGCAATGATGCTATTAATGGTAATGCGGGTAATGACCTGCTGTATGGCGGTCAAGGCAATGATGTCGTCCGAGGCGGCCAGAATGAGGATACCCTTTATGGTAACCAGGGAGCCGATCAACTCTTTGGTGATTTAGGTAACGATCTACTCTATGGCGGCCAGCAGAATGACACCTTGAATGGCGGTGACGGCAATGATACCCTAAGTGGCGATTTTGGCGCAGATATCCTTTTTGGCGGCTCCGGAGCAGATATCTTTGTTTTGCGTACCAGCACAGCAGTCAATCAAATTGAACAAGCTGATTTTATCGCCGATTTCCAAGTCGGAGTCGATCGCATTGGCTTAACAGGTGGCTTAACGTCCCAGAATTTATTGCTGCAAAATGTGGCCGGAAATACGGTCATTCGCGTCAATCCATCGGGTCAAATTTTGGGTATTGTCGCCAATACCCCACCAACTGCTTTTTCTGTTAATAGCTTTGTCCCAGTTAATATCGGCGTAGTCTAAGGGGTATAGATTCTGTAGGGGTGAAACATTTTTGCGCCCCTACAGAATCTATACTCAACTAAGTAAGGAGACCCTAATGAACTTAACTTCTACTCAATACAAATACATAGAATTGAATGAAAGTAACGTTCCCTATATTGCGGGAACAACGATGAAAGTTATTGAATTAATTGCCGGTCATCTTGCTTTTGGCTGGAGTCCTGAAGAAATTAAATTTCAACATCCCTATTTAAGCATGAGCCAAATTTATTCAGCATTAGCTTACTATTGGGATAACAAAGAACAACTAGATGCTGATATTCAGGAACGATTTGAGAGGGTTGAAAAGTTGCGCCAAGAAGCTGGTGAATCTGCTTTGGTTAAAAAACTCCGCAATCAAGGTCTAATTAAATGACCATTGCCCTCTACATGGATGAGCATGTTCGTCGAGCAATTACCAATGGTTTAAAATTGCGTGGAATAGATGTTCTGACAGTACAAGAAGATGGTCGAACTGGTACTCCTGACTCAATTTTACTCTATCGCTCCACTGAACTTAATCGTGTGATTTTTACCCAAGATGATGATTTTTTAGTAATAGCTAACTCTCGGCAGCAAGAGGGAGGAAAATTTAGCGGAGTGATTTACGGACATCAACAGTATCTAACGGTTGGTGAATGTGTGCGGGATTTAGAAATCATTGCTAAAGCAAGCGAACCAGAAGATTTAGTTAACCAAGTTCAATATCTACCGTTGTAACCAAGTTTGTATATCAAGGGATAACTCAATTTCGGTTATCCCATAGAGCATTTAATCTTGAGGCAATTGGTAATCGATGCCTTGTGCCTCCTGAATTGTCCGGATCTGGCTCCAGTCGATTTGGTAGTCGATGGGGATGAATTTATCCTCTCCTGTCCCAGCAAATTCACGCTCTAAGCCAGTTCCTGACCAGTTGAAGGTTAAAAAAGCCTTTTCGATCGCCTTCACCAGTTCTGGATGTAAATTATGGGCATAACCATAGGCCGCATTGGGAAAGGTTTGAGATTGGTAGAGGGAGCGGAATTGACTACAGTCGGCTTCCTGGCGATTACACATTAGTTGCAGGACATCATTGGCGATCGCTGCGGCTTCATAGGTTTGGTTTTGGATACCCAGGATAGACTGTTCTTGAGACCCCGAAAATAGGGCGGTATAGTCTTGATCGGGTTTGAGATCGTAGCCCGCTTCTAGGAGAGCGCGGGGTAAAATGTATCCCGAATAGGAGTTCGTATCCGTAAAGGCTAATTGACGACCGGATAGGTTTTCTAGGGTTTCCAGGGGGCTGGAAATATGGGTTATGATTTCCATTTCATAGCCAAATGTGCCATCCGAGGAGGCCATCATGGCAAAGGGGACAAAACCGGCTTGGTTTACGGCAATGGGAACGGTGCTGGTGCTGAATCCTGCAATGTGGAGTTGACCCTCTTTTAAGGCTTTAATTTGGTCAGCTTTGGACTCTAGGGCTAGGAATTGAACCGGTTTACCTGTAGTTTCGGAGAGATGGGCCATAAATTCAGTCCAAACGGATTCATATTGGGTTGCGTTGGGAATGGGTAGATAGGCAAATACTAGGGGGTCTGGATTGACCCATTCATCGGGGTTGTCTGGGGGATCGGCAACGAGATCTTGATTGCGATCGCAATATCGCTCATCCATCGCATCCGGGCGATCGCATTCCCCCTTAGTTATCTGTTCCTTCTGATCGGGTGGCCCTTGAGAAGGGCCACATCCTGCCAAACTCAGCAGGAGTGCGCCACTGAGAAGCAGCACGGATACTGGATTAATCCCCATTCTTTGAGTTGAGTTCATCATTAAAACATCCTGGAAAAATCAGTCATTATACTTAATCTCTTGTCGATAACTACAGCGCCTATTACCCATTACCTAATTACCGCGCAAGGCGCTATATTGCGCTCTGTAAAGAGTCCTAAATTTGTGTAAACAAGGCTGGCACTCTGAAAAAACTATGTTATTGTAAACAATATAGACACCAAAGCAAGCACTTAAAACCATTGCATTTGGGTTCTAGAACCGGTGTCTATCCTCTAGAGTCCAGTCGCAGTTGAACGTAGTCCTCAAACCAGTGGCAAACCCCCTGCATAAGTCAGCGGTTAAGCCAAACCTGAAGTCCGGAAAGACAGGATTATGGGAAAGCCTAAAGGGTATGGCTGCGAAATATGAAAACCGTAGTAAGTTGATTGTATTTGTTCACTTTTTTAACTCGTAAAACCCTGAAAACTAGAGTTTCTCAAGAATGCTTAGTTTAGGTCTAGCCGCCTCCGGTTAGACCTATGGTCGTTTTAAACCGGTTCAACCGGAATACTTTTTAAATTATCCCTATTTCTAGAGTATCATCAGTAATTTGATAAAGTAATCTATAATCTCATTGAGATCGCGACTAGCTGAAGGAGCGATGATGTAACGATTCATCGTTAACTTTGACGGGCTTGCTTCAGTTTATCTTTCAGTTGAGCAATAACAACTTGACCATCAATACCTTCACCTTGCCTGAGTTCTTCAATGGCTATATCTACTTTCTGTCGGGTTTCTTCTACCCAATTCTCGTACTCTCGATCTCGTCGATCTAGTAATTGTAAAGCTTCAGCAATGACCTCTTCTGGAGTCTGGTATTTTCCACTATTAATCTGTTGTTGGATTAACTCAGCTTGTTCGCTCTTTAAGGTAATATTCATTGGTCTGATTTTGTGAAGAACTATCTACCAATTGTAGCAAAAGCGATCGCCCCAGGGATGGGTGGCATTATCGCCCCCAACCCAACCCAGAAACCGGGTTTCTTTACCTCTCTATTCATCAGTAAAAACAGGGGGCCAAATTTGGTTAATTTGGATTGACCAACCGGGTAAGAGTTCGGGAATAGTTAACTCTTGTTGGTCTTGTAAAATAATGGGTTGAGCATTCGAGCGATAAACCGTTACGGTTTGTAGATCGGGATCGATGAGGAGACCGACTGTACTTCCCAGACTGAGGAATAATTTGAGCTTGTCTTCTAGGGGTTGGATGCGATCGCTCTGAGATTTGATTTCGACGACTAGATCGGGAACCAGATCGCCGAAATAACGAGGGGTGGTTTTGAGTCGTGCTGCACGGACAAAGGAAACATCGGGTGCTTTCAAGTCGCTATTGGGTAAGATAAAGCCACCGGAGGAATCAAAGACTCGTCCTAAACTCCGAGGATAAACCCAAGTAATCAGCAGGCTAATAAAGATCGATCCAATTTCACTAGAGACAATATCTGAAGGCCCCATAACAATGATTTTCCCATCTTCCAGTTCTACCCGGTAATCTCGACCCGATGCTTGGAGATTGGCCTGGACTTGTTCTAAGTCTTTTATGGTCATCAATGACATGGTTGAATTGCCTGGATATGGTACAAAGGCTAGGTTAATTATAGCTTGAGTTAGGGAGCGATCGCCCCCCAACCCCACAAAGAAACCGGGTTTCTGCCATAATTTCCGACGCTCAACCCCCATCTAGCTGGAATCAAATAGTGAGTAAGCTGGGAAAGTCAGTAACCTGTTGAAACTGTTTCCGAAGGCGATCGAGAATCTTTTCATCGACCGTTTCTACGTCGTAAGCACTACTATCAACTGCGGTAATGATTAACCAAGGTTGAGTTTTATTAAAATCGTAGGCTTCAAATTTACCATCAATCACTTGAGTGATGTCTGTCGCCAATTGTAATAACAATGCGCCGGATATCTGTTGTTCCTGATCACAAATTTGGCACAGTTCATCTGCGGTTGCCCCTAAACACTCTAGGTTATAAATTTTCCAGTTTGAGTTGAGGACTTTCGGAGTAATTTGCTGGAGGATATCAATCAGGTTAACTGTTAAGAAACCATCCATTGTTTGGTCAGTAATTGTAATGCCTTGCATAGTTTTGCCTCTTTGTATTTAAGGTGAACTTAAGGGAAAACCGCCACCCCCTTGTCTCTTAAAACCAGACCGGGGGCCAATTCGTGGGTCATTTACTTGCCACAGGTGTTGATGAGGGGGTGAGGTATGATTGGGACGAGGATTACCATTGCGATAGGTTGGGCTGGTAAAGTCAATATCGCGGACTGGATAACCATTGGCATCAAATTCACGAGCCTGATAGATTCTATGGTTAATGGTATCCCATCGCAGTTGTGAGTGAGGCCCTATCGCTCTCGGATCGGGTAGAGGTCGATTTCCACCCAGTAAGCGCTTTGGTTCTTGTCCTGCAAATACTGGTGTCCCATCAGCATAGCGTGCGTGGATAGTTCGATTGGGGTTGGACATCAATCCATTGTATGGCGATTTCAGAGGGAAAGGAAATCGCTAAACGTTTTGGAGAGCGATCGCCCCAGGAATGGGTGGCATTATCGCCCCCAACCCAACTCAGAAACCGGGTTTGTAGCCCTAACTTCCGATGCTCAATAAAGGGAGCGATCGCTGGTATAGTCATGAAGAAGATAGGGAGGGAGCTGAATGTTATGGTACTTAGTGCAGATGCCTTGAGCTTTCAAGAATTTATGAATCGCGAATCTTTTCCATTAGCAACATTACATGGTGCGGTATTTGAGTTTTTACGCGATCGCCAAGATGGGGTTGTTTTTGGAGCGCAGGCTGTGAATGCTTATGTTGGCGAGCCTCGTATGACTCAGGATATTGATGTACTGTCTCCACAAGCAGCAGCTCTGGCAGAGGAGTTACGAGGATACTTAAGCGAACGCTTTTACATTGCCGTGCGAGTGCGACAGGTGAAGGAAGGACAAGGTTATCGCTTATACCAAGTGCAGAAGACTGGAAATCGTCATCTGGTTGATATTCGGCAGGTGGAGGTTTTACCCGCTCATCGTTGTATTGAGCAGGTATTGGTAATGGCTCCTGTAGAGTTGGTAGTGAGTAAGGTAATTTCTTACCATCAGCGACGGGGGAAACCAAAAGCGGGGACAGACTGGCGAGATTTAGCATTGTTATTGCTGACTTTTCCAGAGTTGAAAGTGGAGTCAGGGGAAGTTTTGGCGGGTTTAATGGCAGCAGGTGTGGATGAGTCGGTGGTGTCATTATGGCGAGAGATTGTGAATATGGAGATTGAGGCAGAAGATGAAGATGATGAGTTTTAGAATAGCGATCGCTGAGGTAATGATGGACTATGGTAAAGGCGATCGCCCCAGGGATGGGTGGCATTATCGCCCCCAATCCAACCCAGAAACCCAGTTTCTCACCCCTTGCGCGAACCTATACCTTTTAATCCCCAAAGACCGAGAAACGCCAGCGTCCCCACAGCACTCGGTTCGGGGACACTTTGGGGAGTAGAGTCCGCTACGACTTCCACTTGGTAGCTGACACTCCATTTACTCGACATCAAAACCCTTGGGTTTATAGCCCCCCTTATTAAGCAGGGGGTTTTCATTTTCACAAATTATACCACAACAAAAGCAAAATCTTTG